>JAGWBL010000084.1 GCA_021295935.1 Pseudomonadales bacterium | reverse complement strand
CCACCATACTTTGTGCCGAGCTTGTGTTCGTGGTGTCGGGCGTGGTCTTGTTCGCGATCGCGTGCGATGAGAGGGATCTCCATCCAGATCAGGAATCCGATGCTGAAGCCCAGGACGAACGGAAAGACCCGGGAAAGCGAAACCAGTGTTGCGCTGATCCCTCCCTCGAGCGGAACCGACGCATCCACCCCGTACACCCACCGGAGCCACTCGGGCAACGAGTAGGCGACCGCCACCGCAACGGACAGAACAAGCACGGACGTCGCGCCCAGCAACGCCACCGAGAGCTCGAGCCACGCAAATCCTCGAAACGCGTTGCGGACCCACTTCGCCGCGAACGCACCCAGCCCCATGGCGACGATCATCAGGCCGATCATGGCGTAGATCGTGGGCTCCACCGACCCGAGGATCCTGCCGGTGTAATGGGCCATGAGGTACTCGTACACGAGACCGCACGCAGCGACCAGCCCGATTGCGAGAATCAGGAATCCATCGTGAAGGCGGACTTGTCTGTCAGGCACTGTGCGGCCTTGATGAAACGGCGGACTTCAATGCCAGCAAGCTGAACGCAGTCTACGGACACGAACCCGTTGGTCGGAATGGCCTCAGGGCAAGTCGATTCTGCTCAGCCGATGATCACTCGGAACAGGATGCCGATGCTCACAAATACTGTAGCCTCGACGAACGCGACCCCGGCATTCTGCTGTTGATCGACTTCTTCGACGAGATCGACCTTGCTGAGAATGACTCGTTGCGCCAGCATGGACAGCAACAGAAGCGCCGCGGCGAGCACCAGAGCCCAGACCAGCCACAACAGGTAGGAACCCCAAGCGGTGATCGAGATTCCGGATCCGAATGTGACGAGCCCGCCCGCGGACGAAGAAGCCAGCGCGGTGCCGATCAAATGCCCCGCGTACCTGATCCCTAGTGCGACGTTGCCTTGCCTGATAGCGTCCTGCCAGCTACGACCTTCGTTGCGACGGGCAAAGATGGCGAACCGCATCCGAGTGGCGGCGAGAACGACGACCTGCGAAAGGAGAAACACTACCGCAACGGCGAGAAGCCCTAGGCCGAGACCCCCGTCCTGCCAGTTCATGGCGCCGATGATCTACAAGCCAAGGGCCAGGAGATTGGAGGCCTGAACCACGCCGGCGGAAACGTTCTGGGACCGGATTTGTTCCCGCACGGAAAATCCCGGCAAGATCACCCAATCGTTGATCAGCGCGCCCATCTTCAGCAGGACAAGACCCAGCGCTGCGTACGTCACGACCATCTTGAGTTCATCCAGATAGGTAAGCTCAGCCTCTCCGGCAGTTGCTCCGGCGAGGATGAGAGCCACCCCCGAGATCCCGCCTGCGAGCGAAAGGCCAAAAGCCAGGTTGTCGCGTTCGGCGAGCTCGTCGCTGGTACTCACCTTGAACCAGAATCCGGATCCGAAACGAACGAGGCACATCGCTACTACGGCGACAGCGAGGTTGAGGGCGATGACGCCCCAGACCCAGAGAGTCAACGGATCAACCATGCTTTGCTCCCAAGTGTGGTTCGATTGCAGGTAAGATCGGCGATTCGCTACTTGCCACGGCGGGGCCCCCTGCTGCTCCCGCTTCCCCAGCCACGCACTGAGGACTTTCCGGTCGAGCGGGACGCGAACTTCTGGCGAGCGACCGATGCAGACGCCCCGGATCGCTTGCGCGCGTACGGGCTCTGGAACTGTCTTCCCTGGGAAGAGAACTTGGTTCTTGCGCGGTGCTCCACGCCCGCTTGCCTTGTGCGCGCGTTGGGCGAGGTGTAGTTCTCGCGTCCGTAGTCGTGGTAGTAGCTGTAGTCCCGGCGGCCAGCCCAGTCGCCGTACCCAATGCGGGGTCCACCGAGCAAGGTTCGAATCAGTGCGTACTGGCCGTACCAGACCCAGAACGAGGTTCCGCTGGAACCTGAGCGCCACTGTCCATAATTTGGATTTCCGACCAATTGACTGGCCGGACCGAAGTCACCCGCGTTGTTGGCGATCTTGGATGCGCCGGACGAAACCGAGTCGACCCGAGCCAGCAGTCCTTCTGACACGTCAGCCAGCACATTGACAGGATCCGCAAGCGCACGATTGAACTCCTCAGGGTTTGCGGCACCGTAAAGGCTCTGCATTTCCTGGCCAAGAGCCTGCAGGGATTGCGACGACAGAGCGTCCTCGGCGGCCAATGCGGACTTCAGATTCTCGGCTCGGGTCTCGAGACCCGAGAAGAGCATGCCGTCGCGGGTCGCCTCCTTCTTCATCAACCTTGCAAGGTCGCGATACTCTGAGTTCGCGGATGCGAGCTTGTCGGCGTATGTGTTGAGAACGAGCGCGTTCGGGAGATCCCGGGCGTCCAGTCGCTTTCCGAGTTGCTCGATGGAGCCCTGGACGGTGGTGAGGGCCTTGGCGGCGACTTCGGCCGGGTCGGCAGCGCACGCCGACAGGGTGAACGCGATTGCGATGGACAACGAGAGGCACGCCCAACGCCTGCCGCGACTATGTGAGTGCGAGTTCCATGCTCCTTGGATGGTCATGCTTGTTCCAGTCAGTCGGGCGAGAGCGGGCGATTGAAGGCACGGATGGTGACCGCGCCTGCTGTACAACCGTCGGCTATCACTTCCGCCGCGGCGTCCGGATCGCAGTTGCCGCACATGAACACATCGAATGCGGCGTATTCGCGCTCCGGCCAGGTGTGCACCGAGATGTGGGATTCAGCGAGCAGAAGCACTCCCGTCAAGCCCGATTTTGAACCGAAACTGTGCATGTGGCACGACAGAATCTTTGCGTCCCCGGCGGTGGCGGCCCTACGGAGTAGAGACTCAAGTTTCGATTCGTTGCTCGTCAGTCTGCAGCCGAAGCACTCAATGATGACGTGCCGGCCCCCGTGCGAGTTCTTGTTGCCCACGATAGTTGGAACTGATCGCTGTCGATGGCGTCAACTGAGTTTAATTCCATCCGGGCGATCCAAGCAACACGGTTCCGCTGAGTCAAGGAACGCAGGAGTCTGCAACTGCTCGGTGCCGATCGATGAGTCCCGGTGGCGAACTGACAGGATACTAGCTCCGTCGGCAATGGACTGAGTTGGAGAGCATGTGGAGAATGGAAGATCTGGAGAGGTGCCAGAGTGGACGAATGGGCCTGACTCGAAATCAGGAGTGCTCTTGCGGGCACCCAGGGTTCGAATCCCTGCCTCTCCGCCACCAGCTCAGGTTGATTGATTGTTGTCGCTGCTTGAACAGGGTGATTGCAATAGCAGTCAATCCCGTAGCAGATTGCCGAACCTTGGTCTATGTCTATAACAAGTAGAATCCACCCAACCTGGACCCAAGGTGCTGAAATCGTTGAAAAGGTTCTTCGCCGTGGCGCAGAAGCAACGATAGTTGTTCGCTCCGGACCTGCATGACCAGGTGCTGCGAGACGAATTCGCGCTTGATTGCATCGCAATCGCCGCCTAGATTGACGCCTCCACGGTGGTGCAGGGCACCACGTTGGCGCACAATACGGTGGGTAACCTCGACGACGTCGTAGGGTCGTAGCGTCGCTGTGCTCGAAGCGAGAGACAGACTGCCAGTTGCCAAAATGCGAGGTGCGTCGGCACCCGTAGAGATCGCCTTTCAGCGGATGCAGCCGGTGGCCGGGCAGGTCGAGGTCGGAGAGTGCTAGAGCGTCGTCAGGATCTTCCAAGGCAAGCGCGACGCGGCACGCAATCTCGGGGACAACTGCGCTTGCGTCACCACGATTGCAAGTGCATTTCAGACCACGATGACGAGAGCTCCGCATCTTTGCGCGATGCACCGAACTCCTGTGCGCTCATCAGGGCAGAAGATCAGTCCGACCCCGAAATATCCATCGGTGCCCGGTTCCAAGGCCTGCTCGGCCAACGGAAGATTGGAAGCCGACGGCCGCAAGCAGAGAACGGGCATCGCACCCAGGAAACTCACGACTGGCAGGCACCGCGTCTTGCAGATGGATGGTACGCCTTTCCTGCCGTCACGCGGACGGACGGATGTTGCAAGGGGCCACTCATGGCTTGCCTACCTTCCCTACACTACTGGCCGAGTCATCCAGCGCGCCTGACCATCCGCGGATTGGGGTGCGCGTGAAATGCTCGGCAAACCAGCAGGTTGCGTAACGATCGAGTGGATTTGGGCTGCTGTCAATACGGCACCCGCGGCACTGGGTAAGGGGGAGAGCTTGGAGAGATTCCCGGCATCCATCGCCGCACTCCGATGGCATGAACGAAGCTCATTGCGTTCCTACCAAGAGTTCAGACTGATCCGAGCGGACGACGACTTCGACCGCAGTGCACTGCACCGATAACTGCGGAGTCATCTCGAAGGATTCGCCGGCGAGCTGAGGGCGTTGAGGTGCAAAGGCGGCCGAAGCAATCCAACCTATCTGATTGAGTTAGGATCGAACCGGGGCGTGGTTCGAAAGCAACCCACCGGCAAGCTGTTTCCCTCCGCCCATGCCGTGGACCGGGAATGCCGCGTCATGACGGCCCTAGCGGGTGCCGACCTTCCTGTCCCTCGAACGTTCAGGCTCTGCGACGAACCGGCGGTCATCGGGACAAAGTTCTACGTGATGGAATACGTGGAGCGACGCCAGCTCACCGAGACGGCTTTGCCCGGTTGTTCCCGGGTGGGGCGACGTTGCATTTACACCCATCTGGGGGAAGCGCTTGCCGCGTTGCACCAAGTAGTGCCCGATGCTGTCGGGCTCGGAGACTTCGGACGACCGGGCAACTACTTCGCTCGGCAAATCCACAGATGGAGCCGACAGTTTCGAGATTCGGCAACGGAGCCTATCGACTCGATGGACCGCTTGATGAAATGGTTGCCGGACCACACGCCGGCGGATGTGCAGCCGTGCATTGTCCACGGAGATTTCCGCCTCGGCGATCTGCTGTTGCATCCTTCAGAACCGAGAGTCGTCGCGGTGCTGGACTGGAAGCTTTCCACACTTGGAGATGGGCTCGAAGATCTCAGTTACTGGCTTCAGGAGTATCACTTTCTCGAGCCGGAAGGATCGTACACTCTTCCGGGGGCGGATCTCGACGATCTTGGAGTGCCATCGGAATCGGAGTTGATGGCCACTTATCGGACCTTGACGGGACTGCCGCCGATCGAGAACTGGCTGTTCTAAATCGCCTACAACATGTCTCGAAGCGCGGCGATCGCGCAGGGTGTACAAGCAAACGAGGACTGGAGGGCACGGCAAGTTCAGGGAAAGCGCTCGAGTACCGCGAACTCGCGCGCAACCGTGCAGATCTGGCATGGTCCGTGGTGAAGCAGCTATGAGGCGCGCGTTTCGATCGAGTGCCAGACGCTTGCGTGGTATGGAGCGGGTGCGGGG
>JAGWBL010000083.1 GCA_021295935.1 Pseudomonadales bacterium | reverse complement strand
AATGGGATGACCTCGCCAAGCGGGAATGGGCCCCAGAAGCTCTCCTTCCACAAGCCGCGAGAGGTCGACGATGACCGGAGCTCCCAGAGCCCGCGCTCGAGCGCTGGGGATCCAGGCCCGAACGAACGGTATCGCCGCACCGACCATGCCTACCGCGGACACCGCGCTCGTGCCGATCAATAGATAGCGTCGCGTGGAGGACATGCCATCCGCTTCCCCATCCCATGTCGAGCTGTCTGTCATTTCAAGTTTCCCAGCTTGCTCCGGCCCCTTGGCACCATGGACGCAGCCGGATTAGCGCTTCGAGAACTGCGGCTTCTTTCGAGCCTTCTTCAGTCCCACCTTCTTGCGCTCGACCTCCCGGGCGTCTCTGGTCAGCAGACCCGCCGCCCGGAGCGGCGTTCGATGAATCTCATCGTATTCCACCAACGCTCTCGCGATGCCATGCCGTATCGCGCCAGACTGACCCGTGCCTCCGCCGCCCTTGACGGTGACGGTGACGTTGACCCGATCGTGCATGTTGGCGACTTCCAGCGGTTGGCGCACGACCATGCGGGCGGTTTCCCGACCGAAGTACTCGTCGAGCGGACGCTTGTTCACCAAGATGGTCCCGACACCGGGGCTGATGAACACCCGTGCGGTCGAACTCTTCCGGCGTCCGGTTCCGTAACTTGTTTCAGTCGCGACCATGCGCGTTGATCTCTCCTGTTCGTGACCCAGCCCGATTCGTGTGCAAGACCCGAGGCCTAGAACTCGAGCTCGCGCGGTTGCTGTGCACCGTGGGGATGCGAAGGCCCGCTGTAGACCTTCAGTTTCCTGTACATCGCACGCCCAAGCTTGGACCTGGGCAGCATCCCCTTCACCGCGACTTCAATCACTCGCTCAGGATTTCGGGCGCGAAGTTCCCCCAACGTGCGGGACTTGATCCCGCCGGGATAGCCGCTGTGCCGATGGTAGACCTTTTCGGTTTCCTTGCGTCCTGTCACGTTTACCTTCTCCGCGTTGACAACCACTACGTAGTCGCCAGTGTCGACATGCGGAGTGTAGTTGGGCTTGTGCTTGCCGCGAAGACGCCGCGCAACCTCCGCCGCCAAACGGCCGAGATTGTGGCGCGACGCATCCACGACGCACCAATCATGAACAACATCTTCCCGGCGTACGCTCACGGTCTTCATTTACGGGCCGCGGTGCAGAACCTGGAAGGCGCAAATGGTAAGCAAGATTCGCCCTGAACACAACACCTCAGCAGGCAAAACCACTCCTCATCTGAGGCTCATGACCGACTCCGAGGCCTGTTCGGCGGGCGCCTGGCAGGTTCAGGATTCTCTCCTTGGCAGCTTGCAGCCGCTTCCATGCGCCCCGTGAACCGGGCTCGAGAGCTAGAATCACCGCCGCGTCTTGCACCAGGAAGAGATGGCAGAAGCGTCCCCCATCGTTGAGGTCAGCGCCCAGAACTTTGAGGCCGAGGTGGTCGAACGCTCGACGTCGACGCCTGTCTTCGTGCTGCTCTGGACCCCCCAGATTCCCGAAGCTGCCGAGATGTACCGAACGCTCGAACGGCTGGCCAAGCAGTACCTGGGCAAGTTCCTGCTCGCCCATTGCGACGTCGCCCGCGATCGTGCCATCGCCCAGAGCCTGCGCATCCAATCGGTGCCGAGCATTCGAGTCGTCCACAACGGGCAGATCGTCGACCAGTTGGATCGCGGTCAGTCCGAAGAGACTCTTCGGGCTCTGATTGACCGGCTGACCCAGTCGGACAGCGAACGGCTTCAGCACACGCTAAAGGACGTCATCGAGCGCGAGGACTGGAAGAGAGCAATCCAGATTCTCAAGCAGGCCTTGGCCGAAGAACCCAACAACTCCTCGTATCGCGTGGAATGGGCTGACGTGTTGGCTATGCGTGGCGCCTTCAGCGGAGCACATCAGGTCGTGGACTCGATCAAGGCGGGGACGCCTGACCTGGTTCGTCCCCAGACGCGCATCGAAATCGCCCAGGAGGCGCGGGCGATGGGATCTCTGAAGGACTCTCTCCGTTCGGTCGAACTGGATGGGTCGGATCTCGAAGCGCGGTATCGTTGCACCATCCTTTTCGCCGACCTCCGCCGTTACCGCGAGGCGCTCGACCAAGCGTTGCAGATCCTCAGTGCTGACCGCTCCTTTCGGGATGACATCGGACGGCTTGTCATGATCAGGATCATGCAGTTGATGCCGAAGGACAGTCCGATAGCACAGGAGTTCCGACAGGAGATGTTCAACATCATGCACTGATGCTGGCGCCCACCCGCCCGGCATCAGAGTTGGGGCCGGCTTGTCGGGTTCATGGACGCTCGCAACGGACTCCAACACTTATGCACAGAGCGCCGATTGACTCGGATTCAAAGTCTGAAAGCTCGATATCCCAGACTCGGACACTCGGCCTGTCTTGTAACTTGTTGTTTTCTTGATCTTTGAACCGAATTCTCTCTACCACATCAAGGAATTCCACGTCTCGCGAGGCTTCGAACGCCTCAAGACCATGCACAGTTATCCAACGACTACTCCACAGTCGCCACAAACTGCGTTCGTAAGATGAAGAGCGCTGTCCTGCGGATGGGTGCCTCTTGACACCAGCACCAAGTCCCCACGCCTTGATCGGCCTTTCCGATATCGATGGCGTGATTCGCGGCAAGTTCCTGGATCGTTCGAAACTCCATTCCGTCATGCAGAAGGGAGGTGGATTCTGCGATTGCGTGTTCGGCTGGGACGTTGATGACCAGCTCTACGACTTCGACGGCTACACGGGCTGGGGTACCGGTTTCCCGGACTGCAAGTTTCGCGTGATGCCCGATTCGAAGAGAACCGATCCCGACGCGGGTACCGAGTACTACATTGGAGAGTTCTGCGACGGGCAGCACGAGTTTCATCCGATCTGTCCGCGGTCATGCCTACGACGAGTGCTCAAGAGGTTGTCCAACGCGGGTTTCAGGGTCAGATCCGGCTTCGAGTACGAATTGTTCGTGTTCAAGGAATCACCAGCATCCGTGCGAACGAAGAACTACCAGGACCTCGTGCCTCTCACTCCGGGCAATTTCGGTTATTCGGTCTTGCGTGCTGCCGCTGGCCGAGACATGTTTGAGGGCTTGCTCCAGCACTGCCGAGCTTGGAACATGCCGTTGGAGGGCCTGCATTGCGAAACTGGACCCGGAGTTTGGGAGGCGGCACTGCAACCATCGGTCGGGCTGGAAGCCGCGGACCGCGCGAATCTGTTCAAGACCTTCTCCAAGGTCTACTTTCAGCCGCGGGATGCCATCGCGACGTTCATGGCCAAGTGGTCGATGCGATATCCCGGGCAGAGTGGCCACTACCATTTCTCGCTGGAAACCGAAACCGGAGACAACCAGTTTGTCGGCGATTCGCACGGTCTTTCCGACATCGCGCGTTACGCGCTGGGCGGACTGGTGCGGTATGTCCCCGAGTGGCTGCCCTTGCTGGCGCCCACAGTCAACAGCTTCACCCGGTTGGTCAAGGGTGCATGGGCGCCGACCGCTGCAACTTGGGGCCGCGAAAACCGAACGTGCGCATTTCGGTTCATTCCGGGCGACAACGGCTCGCAACGCATCGAGAACCGCGTGCCCGGTGCTGACGCCAACCCCTACCTTGCCGCTTCAGCCACCCTCGCCGCGATGGCATGCGGGATCGAACAAAAGTTGGAGCCACCCGAACCGGTGATCGGAAACGCCTACGACCTGGAGGATGCCTTGCCGTCCGCCCAGCGGTTCAGTCCAACGCTGCGCGGCGCAACCTCAAGACTTCGCCAGTCCGACGTCGCACGGGAGGTGTTCGGATCCGAATTCGTGGACCATTTCGTCGCGACGAGGCTTTGGGAGTCCGAACAGGCGGAGCGCCATGTCAACAGCTGGCAACTCGAACGCTATTTTGAATCGATATGAGCGATTCCGAGTTCACCGTCGGCATTCTCGCCGCGGCAAGGCCCCGGCGGGACTTGCTGGCGAAATTCGGCAGCTATGCAGGCATGTTCCGGACGCTGCTGAGCGAACCGAAGCTCGATTCGAAACCGCTGAAGTACCGCACGTTCAATGTCTTCGACGACGAGATTCCCGAATACTCCGCTCAGTGCGATGGCTACGTAACAACCGGCAGTCAGGCCAGCGTACTCGACGACTTGCCGTGGATTCGTCGGATGGAGGAGCTCGTTGTCGAGCTCCACGAGCAACGTCGAAAGATGGTCGGCATTTGCTTCGGGCACCAAATGATCGCGCAGGCGCTGGATGGCCGGACCGAACGTTGCGATCGAGGTTGGGGAGTCGGAGTGCATGAATACCGGATCACGCACCGACACCCTTTCATGGTGCCCGGATCTGTTCGTCTAAGGATGTTGTGCAGCCATCAGGACCAGGTCACCCGGGTACCCTCAGGCGCCAGGGTGTTTGCCACCAGCGAGTTTTGCCCGACCGCCGGAATGACCCTGGGCGAACACTTCCTCTCGATCCAAGGGCATCCCGAATTCACAGCGGACTATGCGCTGGAGCTGATGCACATCCGCGGGGAGTCGCTGGGAGCTGCCTACCAGCACGGAATGGAAACGGTTCACGATCCGACCGACTCGAAACTCTTCGCGCACTGGATGGTGCGGTTTCTGCTCGATTGAAGGCAACCCGTGACGCGTGAGAGCTGAGGCTTACTCGTCGCTGTTTCGAAACACGAAAAACCACGCCAGTACATAGACGATGATCAGGATGCGGGGAATGAACACGCCCGCGATGATGGCCAGAATGCGGATGTGTACCGCCTTCACCTCGAATTCGAATGAGCCAGTCTTGAAGTTTCGCCACACGGGGAGCCCGGCGATCCCTGAACAAACTCCCAAGAACAGGGGACCGTCCCCGCCGAAAGCGGAACGAAGTCCGCAACAGGATGTGTCGGTCGCTTCGGTCTGTTCGGTATCGTGTTCTATCGGTTCAGCCATCAATTTTGCCCCTGTGCTGTTGAGCAGAGTTTATCGCAATTCCGCCGGGGGGTGCTATCCCCGGGTCAACAGGCCCACTCGACAGATCCGCCAAGTCGTCAGCCTCGGCCCAATCCAGGATCGAGGTCAAGGACCTCACGGTTTGCGCGAACCCAATGCCGGCCCAGTGCCGAGTCGAGTCTAGCGACCGGAAGCGTGCGGTCTCCGCTCGTCGAAATCAATTTGCGCAGCTGGCGGGCCAATAGGTTGCGAACCAACAGGCTCCCGCCAACGAGACTGTTCGTGGCCAGTTGAACCCAAGATGCGCATGTCGCGGATGACGATGCAACTTGCCAGCGTTTCTTGGAACTCCCACTCCGCACGGACGCCATTCCCGGTAGGATCCAGAGCGCGGGAGACCAATAGGCTCCTGTTCTGGGCCGTGAATGTCCCATCGGTCTCAGTTGATCTTGACCGTGTTCGCCTGAATTCTGATCCCTTCGAGGCGGATCTCGGCTCTGAGCCGCTCTCCAGCCTCCTTGTAGATCGAAATGCCCTTGTGCGCGTGGCACTCCGGCCATTTCGCCTGGCGGTTCCTCCAGCAGGCGAGCAACTGGAGTCGGTTGCTGGCGTGCAGGTTGCCCATGCCTGAACCGGGTCCGCACGCCAACGCGTCCCGGTGGCGCGCCAAATTCTCCTTGAAGGACCGTTGCGACCCGTCTCTTTGGTTCTCTACCCAGTGTGAATGGAGGTTCTGGAAGTCAAACCGCTTTCAGAGCGAGCGCGGCGTCAACAAGGCGCCAAACCAAAAAGGGCATTGGTTCTTCTGCTGCTCACTTGC
>JAGWBL010000082.1 GCA_021295935.1 Pseudomonadales bacterium | reverse complement strand
GGCTGGGCACACACCTACACGGCCAAGTTGGAAGCGAGTGGCGTCCTCGGCACCGGATTGACGGGCAGCGACCGGGCCCGGTCGCTTCGCGAGCCCTCGGTGGAGGACCTCTTCGTGGGCCTGGAACCTGCAGCCTTCGGCATGATCTTCATGCCAACGCTGCTCTCCGATGGGTACGTGCTTCCACCTTCCGACGCCAGCGCAGTCTTCAGCAACCCGTCCGGATACCAGCAGGTGCCCATCATTCTGGGATCCAATCGCGACGAAGCAGCCCTGTTTTTGATGAACCATGACGACTATCGGTCGAGCTTGTTCGGGCTCTTTCCCCGCGTGAAGAACGAGGCGGACTACCGACGGGTCGTTCGATACATATCCGACGCAACCAAGATCCGAACGGTGGACGAGATTGCTGACTGGATGCTCGAGTCCAGTCACGCTGACGTGTTTGCGTACCGGTTCGACTGGGATGAACAGAGGACGATTCTCGGATACGACGTCAGTGTCGCCCTGGGTGCTGCACATGGGATCGAAGTGCCGTTCGTTTTCGGGTCCTTCGACATGTTTCCGCCGCTCACGCGGACAGTCCCCATGGACGAGCCCCAATCGCGGCTCTCGGCCGACATCATGTCGTACTGGGCCGAGTTTGCTCGATCCGGCGATCCTGGAACCGGGGGACGCGGCGAGAACCCCGTGTGGAACCGATGGGCGCACAGCGGCACCCGGCTGCTGATTCTCGACACCGAGTCCGGTGGCGGCATACGCATGGAGGACGTCCACGTAGACCAAGCATCCCTTCGGAAAGCCCTCGCGTCCGACTCCGATTTCAAGAGGAAGCAAGAGCACTGCAAGACTTATGTCCT
Source organism: Pseudomonadales bacterium (assembly GCA_021295935.1). GTDB lineage: Bacteria > Pseudomonadota > Gammaproteobacteria > Pseudomonadales > Azotimanducaceae > Bin55. The sequence goes on along the minus strand of JAGWBL010000082.1, from coordinate 4,561 downwards.
GGCGTTTCGCGGCACTCCAGAGTTCGACTCGGGCGAGTACGAGAGAATTGGATGCGCCGAGTTTCCGGTCGAACCGGTTTCGATGTTCTGAGTATGGCAGTCTGCAGGCTTGACGACGCTATGAAGACGATGCTGAACTGGCGCACAGCAGAGCGCGAGGCAGGGTTCGATGGTTGATTCGGAATTTCAACCCAAGTCGGGCAACGAGTCGCCCAGGTTCGCGATGCCGTCCACCTTCATGCGACTGCCCAGCCGCGAATCAGCGAAGGGACTGGATGTCGCCATCGTTGGCGTACCACTGGACATCGGCACGTCGAACCGATCCGGTACACGAAATGGGCCTAGGGAGATCCGCGACGAGTCACGCCTCCTCCGGCCTGTAAACCTGACCACGCTGCAGGCCCCTTTCGATTGTCTCAAGATTGCGGATGTCGGAGATGTGCCAATCAACACCTACGATCTGAGAAAGTCCATCGACCTCATCGATGGTTTCCATGCTCGCATCGCAAAGCAAGGCGCGGCACCCCTCACCCTGGGAGGCGATCACACGATTTCCTATCCGATCGTCCGAGCCCTGTCTCTCCTGCATGGCCAACTTGCGTTGGTGCATGTCGACGCCCACACCGACTGCAACGACGCCATGTTCGGCGAAGCGATGACTCATGGGACGTGGGTCAGAAGAGCCGTCGAAGAACGACTGATCGATCCCCGGCGCACCGCGCAGATCGGGATCCGCGGCACCACGTATACCGGGCCCGACTGCACCTACGGAGAGGAGCAGGGATTCACCATGCTCCACGCCGAAGACTGTTGGCATCGCTCCATCTCTCGCGATATGGATCGAATCCGTTCAATCATCGGAGAGGGTCCTGCCTATCTTTCCTTCGACATCGACGGCATCGATCCCGCGTTCGCACCGGGCACAGGAACGCCGGAACCGGGCGGCTTGACCTCCATGCAGGGCATTGAGATCGTGCGCGGCTGCCGAGGCTTGAACCTGGTGGGTGCGGACATCGTGGAAGTCTCTCCGCCTTGGGATTCCGGGCGAATCACCTCTCTGCTGGCCGCCACAATCGCGTTCGAGATCCTTTGTGCGCTGCCGGGCGTGGAAGCGGCTTGAAACAGCCTGCGCTCGCTGACGCGCTTGCGCTCTCCCTGCTCGAGCATGGCGTGACCCAAGCGTTCGGCATCCCCGGAATCCACAACCTGAAGCTCTTCACGTCGTTTGTACAGCAGGGGATCGACGTTGTCACCACCCGCCACGAACAAGGTGCAGCATTCATGTGCGACGGCTACGCACGGGCGTCCGGGCGACCCGCAGCCTGCCTCGTCATCGATGGCCCGGGCTTCCTCAACGCAAGCACGGGAATAGCACAGGCGAGCGGCGATTCGTCACCTCTGATCGTGGTGACGCCTGCACAGGATCGCGCTTCGAGTCCAGTAGCGTCGGGACGCTTACATGAGCTTGAGGACCAACTTCAGCTTTCCCGTCACATCTGTCGGCCCTCGTTCGAGATCACCGACGCCGATTCGCTCGCGAGTGCGGTGGAGGGCGCTTTCAGCATCTTCAATACCATGCGTCCCGGCGCTATCCACATGCAAGTCCCGATGAGCGCCGTTTCGAACTCGATCGCCGCAGCACCTCAACCACGTCCGGTATCGGACGTCACACCCATGGATGGCGACACCATGCAGTCGATCGCACGGGCGAGGGAATTGCTGGATGCCGCTGAGCGACCTCTCCTGCTCGTGGGAGGCGGCGCCGTGGACGCCGCGGAAGACATTCACAGGCTCGCATCCACTCTGGACGCGCCATGCATCAACACGACCAACGCCAAGGGGATCCTTCCCAAATCAAGCCCTTACCGAGTCGGAGGCAGTCCTTCGCTCAAGTGCATCCGTGATGCCATCAGCCAAGCGGATGTGGTGCTCGCAGTAGGCACCGAGTTCGGCGAGACGGACTACGACATGCTGTTTCTGCAGGAGTCCGTTGTGATTCAGCGACTGATCAGGATTGACGCAGACCCCGATCAGCTGCTCAGGAACATTTCCGCTGACGTAGCGATCTGCGGGCGGGCGACGCAAGTGCTGCCAGCAATTCAGCCAACAGCCCGCAATCGTGACGGGGCGCAAAGCGCCAGCGCGCTGCGGGACTCCATTCGTCAAGAGCCACACTTTCGCGCCGACTATGGCGATTTCTTCCAACTGATGGTCGAAGCGACCGACGTCCTGGTCTCGGACTCCGCGCAGCCGTCCTACTTCGCGGTGTGGATGTACGAACCGGAGAAGCCTCGCAGCTACTTCCACTCGGCATCGGGATTCGGCACGCTCGGGTTTGGCATACCCGCCGCCATCGGGGCGAAGCTCGCGAGACCCGAAAGCCGGGTGAGTTGCCTGGTCGGGGACGGCGGAGCGCAATTCACCATCAGCGAACTGGCCGTGGCTTCGGATCTGGGGCTCGGGATGCCATTTCTGGTCTGGGACAACTCCGCCTACAAGGAGATAGACAAGGCGTTGGCGGCGGAAAACATCTTGAAACACACTGGCTATCGCAGGTCTCCCGACTTTCGTATGCTAGCCAAGGGATTTGGATGCGCACACGCTGCGCCTCGCAACCACGAAGAGCTGGCGAGCGTCATCGCCGAGGCCCATGAGCGATCGGTCCCCACCGTGGTGGCTGTCGCCGAATCACGGTTCGTTTCCAACGATCAAGAGAACTGGTACCTATGACGAATCTGCCAAGAAGCAACATCGCAACTGCGCTCGGACAACCCGTCGGGCGAGCTTGGGAAGCCTACTTCGACGCACTGGAACGGAAGGCGAACGGTGAAGACATTGTCTTGCTGTCGATCGGCGATCCAAGTTTCACGACCCCCACGCAAGTCACGGATGCTCTCGTAGGGGCCCTCCGCAACGGCCGCACGCACTACGGACCGCCATCGGGTGAAATGCCGCTGCGCAAGTGCATCGCATCGATGGAGTCCCGGAACACCAACCACACGATCAGCCCCGAAAACGTCAGCGTGACACTGCGCGCCACCGGGGGACTGTTCTCCGCCATCTCCTGCATCGCGAATCCGGGCGAGAACATCATCGTTCCGGAACCGACATACACCAGTTACGTCCTGACTCTCGGTTCCGCGAACATCGACATGGTTCAAGTGCCCCAGGATGGTCCCGAGTTCTCGGTCGATCCCGATTCGCTGCTGGCAGCCGTAGACAATCGGACCCGAGCGATACTCATCAACACCCCCTGCAATCCGACCGGGCATGTCGTGCCCGCCCATGTCCTCGAGTACCTGGCACGGGAGTGCCTGAAGCGCGACCTCTGGATCATCTCCGACGAGGTGTACTCACTCCTTTACTTCGATGTGCCTCACATGTCGCTGTTACGCTCGACGGATTGCTACGACAACATCGTGGTGATTGACAGCCTGTCCAAGTCCCACGCCATGTGCGGATGGCGGGTGGGTTGGACCATCACTCCCGAGCATCTGGCACAAGACATGTCCCGGCACATGTGCGGCATCAACTTCGGAGTCAGCCAGTTCATACAGGATGCAGCGGAACAAGCCCTTCGATCCAGCGATCGCGACACTCTCGCAATGCGACGTGAGTATCGCCGTCGCCGCGATCTGATCGTGGAGCGAATCAATGGCCTGGATGGCCTGTCCTGCCGAGCCCCGGAAGCGGGCATATTCGTGATGATCCACTCCGACATGCACGGTGACGATCTCGCCCAGAGACTGCTCAACGAGTGCGCCGTCAGCGTGTTTCCGGGTTCCGCGTTCGGCGAGAGTTGCAGAGACTACGTCCGTCTCTCGCTCACTCCGGCGAAAGAAGACATCGAACGCGCATGTGATCGGATCGAACACTGGTGGCGATCGGATGCCCCCATCGCTGTCGATTCACTCCCACTCGAGGCGGCGAGGGCTTAGCGTTCCCTTCGCGACAGCGCGAACGGCCCTTGGCGCCTGCGACACCATCCACCTCGGGTCACTGGCAGAATTCTCAACCCCGGAACGCAATGCGACCGCAGTCATGGAAGCCAAGCTCACGATCGCAACGTTGAATCCTGGCTGACTCCAGCCGTCCGTCCGAGGTCAGTCGAACCTGATCGACTTGCCGACAAGCACCCACCGTCGGTCTTGAACCTGGGCCAAGTTGGAATCGGTGACGCCCTTGTGATCGTCTGGTCCGAAGGACACGCGATTGCCCCACATGTCGGTGTAGTCCGTGATGGATTCAAGCGCCGCGACGAATCTGTCGCGTGTGAGATTCCGCCCGGCTCTCTCCAAGGCGAGAACCGTCAGGTCTGCGGCGCGCCAAGCTTCCATGGCTCCGGCGTTCGGTTCGGAGCCGAACTTCTCAACGTACTCGTCGTACCAGGCCCCAACTTCGGGGGAAATGTCGCTGTCGGCATAGATCCGATTCAAGTGCGTGAACACGTGATAGCCTTCGGCTGCTCCGCTCTCGGCGTTCGCAATCGCCTGTCCGTAGGCTGCGTCGTTGCCCACAAAATCAACGTCCGTCCAACCCATCCTTTATGCGGTGTCCAGAA
>JAGWBL010000081.1:933-6366 GCA_021295935.1 Pseudomonadales bacterium | reverse complement strand
GTGATGAGTCGTGGGTGATTGGTCCGCAAGGAATCCGATCCCAGTCCTGCCCTTTCGGCTGCCCCTGCGGAGAGGTTTTGCAGGAAGACGTCAGCGCGGGAGAGAATGCGATGGACCAACGCGTTGTCGCTCGGATCCTTGATGTCCACCACCAGAGATTCCTTGCCTCGATTGGCCCATGCAAAGTAGGCGCTCTGACCGCTGGCGGCGGAATCGTAGTGGCGAGCGAAGTCTCCCTCCTTTCGCTCGAGCTTGATCACGCGAGCGCCGGCATCGGCGAGACGACAGCTGGCAGCGGGGGCGGCAACGGCTTGCTCGAGCGCCACGACAAGCACGCCCTGCAAGGGAAGCGATGAATGGGTCACCGGCAGCGACGCTCAGTGCGTCAACGAGAGCGAAAATCGCTCCGGGGACGAGCGAGAGTCATCGGCCACCGGCGTCTATGCGCCTGCAAACTTCATCGCGAGCCACGGGAGGCCGAGTGCCAGCGCGACGCTCATGAACAATCCGAACGTCGCCTTGCCAGCGTCCATGACGACGGTCCGAAGCGTGGTCTTCATGTCGGTCCCCGAGAGATACAGCGCAAGACCCACCTCCCTGCCTGCAAGCAGACCCAGGAACACCCAGGTGGTGCTCATCGGGATGTTGCTCATTTCCTTGAAAATAAACAGGATAACGCCGTAAATGAAGTCGATGATGGTAGCCGATCGCACATCTGTCACACCGGTCTTGGAGCGAACGATGCGCTGGATGGGCCCGCCCTTCTGCCTGAATAGCCAACCCTGCAGCGCCAGCAGAGCGAACACTCCAAACAGGAACGTGGGCACGCTCAGATCCCGAGGGAAGAAGACGAAGATGTTGGCTATGTCCTGGATGATCCACTGACTCCACAGGAATCCCGTGGAGCACCACTGAAGCACAACCCAATAGCGGGGAATGGGATCGTTTCGGGTTCGTGCGAAGTACTCCGTGGCCCGCTTCACCACAAACCGGAACACCAGAAATCCGGTGACCGCAGCCACGGCGTAGCCGAGCAAAGACTTGGTCAGCATGGAGCCCATGTCCCCGAGCGTGAGCGTGAAGATCGTGAGCACCAGGAAGGTCGTGCTTACCGGGATGCTCAATCGAGTGAGAATGAGAAGCACGAGGGGAGGAAGCACGTAAATCCAGGTGATGCCGCCTTCGGGCCAGGGAAATCTGGCCAGACGTTCGTAGGAGACGTCTCCCAACGCGAAGTAGCCGTAGAAGAGCACGCCCGTCATGATGAGGCCGGCAAATATCCACAACACCCACCAGGGTCGATGGGAATTGGAAGAAAGAAAGGTCCCCAGCGTCTGAATGGAGTCGTTGCCGACAATAGAATAGCTTGCGAGCAGAACGGCAAGCACCATCCATATGGTGTTGAGGTCGACGGGCATCTAGAGACCTCTGATTCTAGTGCCGGCAAGGGAACCGGTGGTGCCGCTCGACGTCACGGGAAGTGAAGTTCGAATGCAGTTTGTCACCTCTTTGTGACATTTCTGCGAAGGCATGGGATGGTCGAATCGAGCACCGGCGGATCTTGGAGTCAAAGAGTTGATTTGCAGGTGAACTCGCCTCTTGAGATCGCTCAGCGCCTGTTGCTCGACACGGTGGCCGACTATCCCGAGATCACGGCGCTGATCGTGCTGGCCGTGGGCGCGGGCGTTGCCGGAGCGGTCCGAGCCGCCGTGCTCAAGCTGTCGCAACGGATCCCTGGCCAGATCGGCCAGAGCCTGGAAGGCCCATTGCGCACCGCCGCCACGGGCCTGTTCTGCCTTCTGATGCTCGCGTCCGAGTTCCTCATGCTGAGGGTTCTGGGCATCGAGAATCTCGCTCTTGTGCTCGATGCGCTCCTCGAACCCTTGGGCAGGGTGCTGATCGCGGGAGTGATTCTGGGAGCGGGGCACCTCATCGGTGTTGCCGCTCGCGATCTGGTTCGGCGACGGCAAGCCGCAACCAGTTCCGGATTGCTGGCCAGGCTTGTCTACGGTGTGGTGTTGGCGCTAGCGCTGGTGGTGAGCGCCGGGCAGCTCGGACTCGACGTGTCGTTCGTCGGGAAACTCGCTCTTGTCGCCTTTGCCACCTTGTTTGGATCGTTCGGACTGGCATTTGCACTGGGCTCTCGACAGTTTGTGGCCAACTTGATGGCGCGGTCCGAACTTGAGCGCTACCAGGTGGGAGACAGACTGCGCATCGGCGACGTCGAAGGCAATGTCGTGGAAGTGCGCTCGACGGTCCTTGTGCTGGCTACTCCGGACGGAACGGTCAGTGTTCCCGCGGCGAGACTCGGCGACACGAACGTGTTTCGGCTGTCAGGGCGAGTCGCGTGACCTCAGGCAGGGGCCGCGCCGCGGTTCTCGGCAGGTACGCCCGTGAACACCCAGAGGACTTTGCGCTTGCCTTGGGCCACGGATCCGTCGAGGCGGCCCTGGAAGTGCTGGACGGGCTTGAGCAAGACCTGCAGCTTCGCATCGTGAACAGGGCGCCGCAGCGGCTTGCGGAGAAGGCCTTGCGCAGGTACGAGGACGCTGTCATTGCCGGTTGGCTGGCGTCGGCTCCCACTGGGGAGGCGCGGCGCCTGTTTCTGCGCCTGGAGATTGGTCGGCGTCTGACAATCCTTGCAGGCTTGACCGATCGCACTCGCAAGCGTGCGCTCAGCGGACTGGTCGAACTCGCCCCCGATCGGCTCGGTGCGCTTGCGGATCCCGAGTTTCACTGGGTACGAGGGTCCTGGACCGTTTTCGACCTTTCCGCGTCGCTTCTGGCCAGCGCCAGAAGGCTGCACGGAGCGCCCATCCTTGTGCTGGACGAAGAAGACCACCTGTTCGGCGTTCTCGACACGGTGGAGTGTCTGCAGAGTCATCCCGACACTGAACTTCGGGATTGCACGATTCCAGTGAGGGAACTGGGAGCGAGCGCCACGGCGAGGGAGGCCTACTCCGCACCAGGCTGGAAGGACAGTCTGTGGCTTCCGGTCGTGGATCGGCGCAAGCGTCCCGTGGGGATGCTCTCGAGAGAGCGACTGCTGACGCACACGCAGGACGCGCCGCATGCAGGGGTTCGCCTTGACGATCCGATGGTCGCGCTTGCGACCGACATGTTTCGGGTGTTTTCGGCGTTAGCCAAGAGTCTGCTGAGCATGCGGGCTCGCTGATGCAACTGGCCCAAGCCCTCATCGAACGCTACGTCGATCGTTATCCGGGGGAGGCCGCGCGATCGCTCATCGATCTTGCGATCCAGGAAGCGGTCAAGCTTGTCGCAGCCATGCCCCTCAAGGCACAATTGCTGTCGCTGGAGAACATGAGTCCGCCAGATGCCTCCCGCATGCTGGTGAACCTGCCCGCGGAAACCGCGGCGCACTTGCTCGAATACGCGCCGCCATACATGGCGGTGGAATGGTTGTTCGCAACTGGAGCCGAACAGCGACACATGCTGTTGCAGGGCATGTCCGCAGGACACTCGTCCGACCTGGAGAAGCTTCTGAACCTGCCGGACGACGCGGCGGGAAGGCTGATGGATCGCGAAGTCACGGTCCTCCAGATCGACATGACCGTCTTCCAGGCTCTGGAACGACTGCGCGAGGCCCGTTCCGAATCGCTGCGGTCGCTCTATGTGGTAGATCGTTCAGGAGAACTTCGTGGCGTCGTTCATGTCCAGGACCTTGCACTCGTGCCTCGAGACGAGAAGCTGTCGAACATCCTGTGTCCGGAGGTACCGTCGGTCGGCATTGAGTCGGAACAAGCCCAGCTGGTCGCGCTCCTCGAGCGCCACAGGACGGACAGCCTGCCCGTTCTGAGTGCGGGGAACAAGCTGGTGGGCGTGGTTCGGCACGATCAGTTGTTCGAAGCCATCGAAGATGTGGCAACGGCCGACTTGCAGACCATGGTCGGTGTTCGAGCGGACGAGAGCGCGCTTACGCCTCCCCTGGAAGCTGTTCGAGGGCGCCTGCCGTGGCTTCATGTCAACTTGGCGACTGCGTTTGTCGCTTCAGGAGTGGTAGCGCTGTTCGAGGACTTGATAGCGCAGTTTACCGCGCTGGCGATTCTCCTGCCGATCGTTGCAGGGCAGAGCGGCAACGCCGGATCCCAAGCGCTCGCCGTGACGATACGGGGGTTGGCGCTGGGCGAAGTCGGGGTTCGCCAGTGGTCACGAGTGCTCGGGAAGGAGGTCGGAGTCGGGATTCTGAACGGTGTCGCGCTGGCCGTTACCTGTGGGCTGGGCGTATATCTCTGGAGCGGGTCGATGGGACTCGGCATGGTCATAGCGCTTGCCATGGTCGTGTCCATGGTGGTGGCCGGAGTGTTCGGAGCGGTGGTACCCATCGTCATGCAACGGCTGGGCCAGGATCCCGCCGTAGCTTCCAGCATCATCCTGACCACCGGAACGGATGTAGCGGGCTTTCTCGCGTTTCTGGGACTGGCGCTTGCATTCTCCTCCTTGCTGTAGGAAGCGTTCGAGGCGCGAACTGGCCAGACCTCGGTGGCCCATCATGGTTTTCGGCATGGATGGCTTCCTCCGATTGAACGGGGTGTTCGCTCCAGCGTGCATGAACTCGTTCGATGTTCGAGGGCACCGCGGATAGACTGGTAATCTTGCCTCTTCAAGAGTCATCGGTTTGACGGGAGATCGGCGTGGCTGAGTCTTCGCTGGGCACGGCAGCGGGAACTGGATCGAGTCAGGTGACGGCCGGATCGATCCGGCAGTTGCTCTGGTACATGCTCTGCGCGCTCATGGGCTTCGTGGTTCTTCTGATCGTGCTCGGCCAGATCGCGAGAACGCTCGGCAGCGGCACCGGATCCGGCATGGCTGTCGATTACGCCAACAACGCCGTGACCGTGTCGATTTCCACGGAGCCGCCGGATCTGAATTCGACCCGCGGGACCGACTCGGTTTCCTTCATGGTGCTGGGCCATGTCATGGAGGGACTTCTCCGGTACGACTCCTCGAACAATCTGGTGCCGGGCGTCGCGGAGTCCTACGACATAGGGCCGACGTTCGCTCGTTTCCACATTCGCGAAGATGCGCTCTGGCACGACGGCACGCCGGTCACTGCGCACGATTTCGTGTTCGCTTGGCGCAAGGGTGTGGATCCGGAGAACGCGAGCCAGTACGCATTCATATTGTTCCCCATCAAGAATGCGCAAAGGGTGAATTCCGGCGAGCTCCCGCTGGACCAGTTGGGAGCGTATGCAGCGGATGCCCGCATCCTGGAAGTTGAGCTCGAACAACCGACGAGCTATTTCGACAAGTTGCTGGCGTTTGCGACCTACTTCCCGATCAACGAAGCGTTCTACGAGGCGATGGAGGGAGCCTACGCGGCCGATGCTGACAAGATGCTGTACAACGGCCCATTCGTGATCGCGTCTTGGGCGCACGACGCGAACCTGCGTCTGGAGAAGAACCAGCGGTACT
>JAGWBL010000081.1:0-894 GCA_021295935.1 Pseudomonadales bacterium | reverse complement strand
GATCAGAGCACCAACCTGAACCTGATCGAGGCCCGGAACGTCGTGATGGCCAGCCTGAACTCGGAGAACATCGAGCGCGCTCTACGCAACCGTTGGGACATCAAGGAGCACTCCGCCGGCGCGGTCTACTACCTCTCAATGAACCACCGGGAAGAGCGCTTGCTCGCCAACGACAACCTGCGTCAGGCGCTGAAGTACGCCAACGATCCGGATGAACTCGTATACAAGGTCATCAAGCTCCCCGGTTACCGTCCAGGCTACTCGCTCTTCCCTGTCTGGCTGAAGGGCGTGGAGGGCTATTTCCGCACCGAGTATCCCGCGCCGAAGCACGTGCCGAATCGGTAACTGGCGAGGGAGTAGACGAACTTGGCCTCGACGAGCTGCCGCCCTTGTTCATGCTTGTGGGAGACAGCGAGTTCTCCAGAAAGCAAGCCGAGTACTACCAGAATCGATTCAAGGAACAGCTTGGCATCGAGGTCAAGATCGACGCACAGACCTTCAAGCAACGCCTGGCGAAGATGACCGCAGGCGATTTCGACCTGTGCGCTGCCGGGTGGGGTCCCGACTACAGCGACCCGATGACGTTCGGCGTCCTGTTCACGTCGTGGAATGAAAACAACCGGGGCAGGTACTCGAATCCGGACTTGGACGAGCAGGTCCTCATCGCCATGTCCTCCCTCGACCCCGTCACTCGAATGGAGGCCTTCGACAGGGTTCAGCACATCCTCTACGACGATGCCGCGATTCTCATGAACTACGAGTCGGGCATCGTGTACGTCACGGACCCGCGCGTCAACGGCATTGTGCGGCGTGCAGTGGGCACGGATCCCGACTACTCGTTCGCGTGGCTTGATCCGGAGCGGAAGGGCAGCTGACCGTGTGGCGATACTCCCT
>JAGWBL010000080.1:1366-6881 GCA_021295935.1 Pseudomonadales bacterium | reverse complement strand
GGTGACCGTTCCGCATTCCACCGAAACGGTCGCATTTGTGACGAATGCCTTGTCGCCTACGCGGAAACTCACTCCAGCAGCCTCGAGTTTCATGAAGGGTGAGATCGCCAAATGAGCCACAGGAAGAAAGGAGCTCCGATGGCGCTGGTCACCAGACTCACCGGGATTTCGGCAGGAGCGACCAACGTTCGAGCAATCGTGTCAGACATCACCACCAGGGCCGCTCCCATAAGGGCAGAACCCAGCAGCACTTGTTGATGACCAGCTCCGGTAGTGAGACGAACCAAGTGAGGCTCCACCAATCCCACGAAACCGACGATTCCTGCAAGAGCCACACCTACGCCCACGCCAGCGGCGGCTGCGACGATGACCCACCTCTTGAGCGCATTGGTATTGATCCCCAAGTACTGAGCTTCCGACTCGCCGAGCTGCATCAGGTCCAGGCCGCGACCCTGTGCAAGGAGTACCGTTCCAGCCACCGCACTGATGGCGATGGCAGGAATCAAGGTTGTCCAGTTGGCTCCCCCGAAGCTGCCGAGCATCCAGAACACGAGAGAGCGGAGTTCCCGATTGTCGCTCGCGTACTGGAGAAAGCCGATCAGCACACCAGCCAGCGCATTGATGGCTATCCCTACCAACAGTATGGTCGCAACATTGAATCCTGCCTTTCTGGCGGAGTAGTAGTACAAGAACGAAGTGCATGCCATCGCTCCGACCATCGCTGAGGCAGGCATTGCGTAGGGAGCGAACCATCCGCCAAGCCCGACGACACTTCCGAACACGATCATTGTGACCGCGCCCAATGCGGCACCGCTGGACACGCCGATCAAGCCGGGGTCTGCGAGCGGATTCCGAAACAGCCCCTGCAGGGCTGTCCCTGCCAGCGCTAGCGACGATCCCACGATGGCAGCCAGGACGATGCGCGGACCTCGAATCTCGTACATGACGAGTGTCTCCAGATCGCTGGCTGTTCCCCGCAGCAACGCGGGGATCGATATGTCCACCGCTCCGAGGCACAGAGCGAGTGCGAGGGAAAACACAAGCAGGACCGCATAAGTCGGCAACGCCCAGTGGAATCCCAGCGATTCAACTGCGGACAGGGCTCTCGACCCGAGTTTGCGCATGGGTCGAATCAGTCTACGGTGGGCCGTGGATAGCCTCTGCGACTGAAACGGCCGTGGAGAGCGTACGCGGACCAAATCCTAGCGAGGCCATCGATTCGACGATCACGTACTTCCGGTTCTGCACCGCGGGCAAGTCCCTGATCGCGTCCAGGCCTCGCAATTGTTCCGCAGTGTCCGTCAAGTCCTGATCCATGGGCGCGATCACCAGGAACTCAGGACTCGCGTTCAAGAGAGACTCTGCCGACACAGGCTTCCAGCCGTCAAAGCTGACGAAACTGTTCTGCGTGAACGCCATCCTCAGGAATCCATCTGCTGATGTGCTGTTCCCTCCCGCCATGGCGGTACCGTCTCCCATGGAGAGGATGAACGCCGCAGCAGGGCGGATCTCGACCTGTTCACCAATTTCCGCCAAGCGTTCTGCCAGCGGCATCAAGTCCGAAGAGATTCGGTCCCCTCCCTTTTCAGCTTGGCCGAGTACCGAGGCGATGCACTCGACCTTCCTCAATATTCCGAGCGCGGAGTTTTCCTCATCTATGCGAACGAGCTCGACGTTGGTTCGCTCGATCTGTTGGAGCACGTAAGGCGGACCCATGTCGTTCTCGCCAATGACGAGAGTGGGGTTCAGCGAAAGAACTCCCTCAGCGGAGAGAGCTCGAACGTATCCCATGTTGGGAAGACTCTTGGCGTCTTCTGGGTATAGCGAGGTCGAATCGACAGCCACGATACGGTGTTGAAGGCCAAGAAAATAGACGGTCTCCGTGATGGATCCGCCCGCCAGCGCGACGCGAGCAAAGTCCTTGGCAGCAAGGCACTCCGCTTGTGCCGACAGTACGCTGAGCGCGACAAGAAGGCTACCGCAGGTAGTTCGCATGGTGGGCGTGACTACCACTCCGTTCTCAGATTGAATGCGAAGTTGGTGCCCGGCTGCGTGAACCGATCCGGGTGGTCCTCACCTATGGCCAGCGTGTCGGCCCAGCGGAGGTAGGTCTCGTTGAAGAGATTGAACACGCCGAAGTGAACGGTCATCCGCTCTCCGAACACTCGGCTGACAAGAAGGTCGACCACGCGGTAGTCATCGGTTGCGGGGCGCAGGTCAGATGGATCGATGCGGGATTCGTCCTTTGCGGCAACGACTGTGGCGATGAGCTCCCCGCTCCAACCAGCAACGTTCGCTTCAAGTCCCAGAACCAGAGTCGCAGGATCTACGCTGCTCAGCGGAGCGGGGTTCTTGCCGCCCGACACTTCGCCGTAGGCTCGGGCAAAGGAGAATCTGGCTGCCCATCTATCGTTCAAGTTGAGCGTTCCTCTGCTCTCGAGACCGGAGATCGAGACGTCGCCCAGATTTATGGACTGAAACGTCAACAGGCCGTCTGCGGGGTCAAGCCCTCTGGTGGGCAGAAATCTTGGGGCAAGCGCAAGCGTACTGATGAACTTTGAGTAGCGGTTAATGTAGCCACTTAGCGACAGGTGCATGGTCTCGTTGCCATACCGTGCACCGAACTCGGTACCTGTGCTCGTCTCGGACTTCAAGTTGGGACTCGGAATTGTTTTGTACCCAAGCGCGAAGTTCGTGAATCCGACGTTTACGTCGGCATACGACGGAGCGCGGAATCCCTGCGCGAAGTACGCGAAAAGCATGCAGCTCTCGCTCGCGTCATAGGTGAGTCCCAGACGTGTCGTGATCTCGGAGTCGCTGAACGGGACTGGCTCCGGCTGTCCGGGGTTGCCGTCCCGATACACGCTGTCAGGCTCTGGCGTCGCACTGAAGCTGTCCCAGCGCACGCTTGGCACGACGGTCATGCGCAGGTCGGGGAAGCGGATCTCGTCCTGCACATACACGCCCGTCTCGCGAACCTCGGTGTTCGGAAACCCCCTCGTGGGCAGCACGCTGAATGGACTATGGATGATGCCGTGCACCGGCGAGTAGGTCCGGCCGTCGTTCAGTCCTTCACTGAACGTCGTGACAAACTCCGCGCCGTATGCAATTCGGTGCGAAACGCGCGCGCCGATTCCAGCTCTCTCGGCGTGCAAGGACAATCCGTGCGACGTCTGTTGGAACCTTGACGACCGGGTGCGCGACAGCGTACCCAGCGAGAGCGAAGTCTGGCTTTCGAATGTCAATTGCTCGGTTGCGGAAGTCTGCCTGAATAACTGAACGGACAGGTTGCTGAACAGCCGCGACTGCTGGGTGTTTTGGTAGCCCAGAACGAGCCTGGTGCGATCTCTGGTGTCTTCGGCGTCGCGCTTGTCGGTTACGGTTCCCATCACCGTCGTTCCAGCTGCCGAAAGCACTTTGGTGTCGACAGCGCTTGAGTAAACCTCCAAGTCTCCGGTGAGGCTTTGCTGACTGCCGTCGAGCATTTGAAACTTGACGAGTCCGCTGGTTGTCGTCCATGACTGAGGATTGGCCTCCGTCCGATCGTGGCCCAGCACGTCTTCAAGCCCTTGGGTTTCGCGCTCGCTTCCGTTCGACTGGGTGGCGCCCGCGAGAAATGAAAGGCCCTCCAGTTGTTTGGCGATCTTGGCCGATGCTTGAAGCGTTCCGCTGGCCGACAAGTATCCGAGCTTGGTGGACCGGCCCCAGTCTTCGGCTACCTTGATGAGATCGGCCGGAGTCTTCGAGACGAACGACACGACGCCACCGAGGGCGTCCGAACCGTAGAGTGCCGACACAGGGCCGCGCACGATCTCGACACGGTCAACCAGGTCGATGTCCACGTAGTCTCTGTCCGAGTTCAGGAACGGGCCGAATTCGAATTCGTCCGGAAGCGAAATGCCATCAACGGTCGTCAGAACGCGGTTGCCCCCTATCCCTCGAATGGTGAATCCGTCAAGCCCGAATCTCGATCCGGTGCCTCCGACCGACACTCCAGGCTCGTAACGGACAAAGTCTTGAATCGTTCGGGCCAATTTGCGATCGATCTCTTCTTCGGTAATCACCGACACCGTGGCAGGAACTTCGTCCGCGGAGTTCTCAGTGCGAGTTGCCACGACGGTCAGAGTCTCTGTGTCGTTCTCGTCCTCGGCGGTGTCTTCGTCTGCGGCATTCTCGCTTGCGGAATCCACAACAATGGCGCATGCGAGAGCGATCGCGCAAGCCAAGAAACGAATTCGGAACGGCATCGAATTAGGCATCTCCGATAAATGCTAATGATAATCATAATGAATCTCGTTCTTGAATGAAACGATTCTTGTGCAGGAGATCGCTGCCCGAGTCGCCTGCTTGCGTGGGCAGGCAGAATCCCAGTCTGCCATCGTGTAGAGCTGTTACAGATGATTGGAGAAGACGGAGTTGGCCGGAGCAAGGATGAGGATCGGAGCCGAGAACTCGATGATCGCGATTCCGAGTGGCATCCATGGATCGTGGCGGCCGGACAGTGACCGACAATGAACGCAAGCGACGAATCTCGATCGGAAGGGCAGTCGAGCAGCACGTCCGGCGACGGCAGGCCACGATCTGGCGTCCGCTCGGTTGTGGTCTCCAATGCCTTGGGTCAGAGGCTGGACAACTTCTTGGCTCGTGAGTGTCGGGGCGTTCCGCGCAGTCGGGTCTATCGGATGATTCGGCGGGGGGAGGTGCGGATCAACGGTTCGCGCGCGCAACCCTCCCGAAGGCTTTCGCTTGGCGATGTCGTGCGCATTCCGCCGGTCTCCTCGGATTCCGACATCAACTGGCAGCCATCGCAGGAATTGAAGGAAAAGGCGCGCGAGTGCATTGCCTACCGAGAGGCTGGGCTCCTGGTGGTGGACAAGCCGCCGGGATGGGCGGTGCACAGGGGTTCCGGTCTGCGATTCGGACTCATCGATTTGCTTCAGGAGCTCGATGGTGGGATGGAATGCAGCCTGGTCCATCGCTTGGACCGGGACACCTCCGGCTGCTTGCTTGTGGCGACCAACCCCAGCATGGTCCGAACGCTCGGGGCGTGGTTTCGGGAGCGCAAGGTCGAGAAGCGCTACGACGCATTGGTCTGCGGTCGTTGGCCCCACGGTATCGACCGACTCTCGATTCCGCTTCGCAAGCTGCACATCGGCGTGCGGGAGCATCGGGTGGTGGGTGGCGAGTCGGGCGATGACGCCGTCACCCTCGCAAGGATCTGTCGCAGTTCCGATCGCATCACCTGGATGCGCTTCAGGACGGAGACTGGAAGAACCCACCAGATTCGTGTGCATGCCCAGACGATTGGGCATCCCGTCGTCGGCGACCCCAAGTACGGTGATGACGCAAGACTGCCGAAACCTCCGAGGATGATGCTTCACGCCAAGTCGGTCAGACTTCCTGACGGCCGAGAGTACGAAGTTCGGGCCGGATCGGAGTTTCGGGACTATTGGAACAAGGTGGTCACAATGCCAGAGTCGTTGGACCAGCTGTAAGGGGGTTTATGCCGAGAGAC
>JAGWBL010000080.1:0-1356 GCA_021295935.1 Pseudomonadales bacterium | reverse complement strand
TCAAGGCTGCCGGATCCTCTGTCTCTATTCTATCGAAAAGGTGCGTTCCCAGCTTCTCGGACTAGAAGGCCCCCGCACATTCAAGAGGCGCGTCGCGTTCGACGTAACGCTCAATCTCGATCTTGCTCAGTCGTCGAAATGTCACCGTGGTGGTGTCAGCAAACTCGATGGGATCGCGCCCCGGCGCCAGCACGCAAACCGCGGAGTGGAAAACTGCATTCTTTCCGGACAGCGAATCGAGTTGCGCAATCGCCCGTTCAACCGTCCCAGGCTTCGACAACACGCGTCCGTTGCAGGCAGCGACCTGGTCTGCCCCGATCACCACCGCAGATGGCGCCTGGGAGGCTCCTGCAACCGCTTTCTCTCGGGCCAGTCGAACTGCCCGAAGGACTGAAGTCTCAACAGGCAGCGTGCGCTCCACAATGTCAGGATCCACGCACCGAAACGCGTAGCCGAGCGACATCAGTTGTCGCTTTCGCGCTTGGGATCTGGAGGCGAGAACGAGGTTCACGGCACGATTCCGGTTGGCTGTGAGAGATTTTGACACGTTTGCGCGCTCCCGTTAGCATCCATCGCTCTCCGAAGGGCCTCGGGCAATGGAACTTGATCCTCGCGATCTCGCGCGCTCGAATTCAGTCATTCAGCAAACGCTGAGTTCATCGGATTTCCCGCGCTTGGAGGCGGCATTGCCAGCCGGTCGCGTGCCCATTGTGCTCTGCCTCAAGTTCAGTCTCGACGAGAACGATCGAGTCAGGATCGAAGGCACAGCCGAGTTCACGCCAGCGATCGAGTGCCACCGCTGTCTGCGTGTTGTTCCCACGAGAGTCTCTCAGGGATTGAACATTTGCATCGTGAGATCCGGCAAGGAGGCGGATGAAGTCATGGAGTTCGCGGATCCGGTCATTCATGCCGATCGGATGATGGACATTCAGGCGCTTGTGGAGGACGATCTGTTGCTTGGGCTTCCGCGTCTTGCCGCCCCCCACGGAGTAGAATGCAGTTCGCCCCGTTCCACGGAATCGGGTGTACGGCCCGACCGCCAACCGGATGCCCTGTCCACTGTGCTGGATCTCAAGGAACAGATGGGACTGAAGTAGTGTCCTGTCGGTTGCAGGTATCTGGAGAGATCACTTCAAGAAGAGTCAGACCGCATGGCAGTACAACAGAACAAGGTCACACGTTCCAAGCGAGGGAAGCGGAGATCGACCGACGCACTTTCGAAGCCCACTCTCTGCGAGGACCCGTTGACCGGCTCGATACACCGCCGCCATCACGTGACCGACCAAGGCTACTACCGAGGCAAACCAGTGGTTGCGGACCTGGTCAAGGACTCCTGATCGGGAACTGACGCCGACC
>JAGWBL010000079.1 GCA_021295935.1 Pseudomonadales bacterium | reverse complement strand
TCCTTCCGGAACAACAGCGCCAACTCGTTGTACGGGCAATACGACATGGTTCCCAGCAACCGCCAAATGGGCATTCGCGGCATCCTGACGGACAATGCAGGCGAGTTCGAGACCTATCCCATCGGCGACCCGCGATGTCAGTGGGTGCTCAATGCGACCACCTGCGGGGGCGTGGACGGACAGGGCACGTACCGGTACAACCTGAACGAGTTCCGGGACCTGGCGTCGGATCGCACACGCACGACCCTGTTCAGCTACATCAACCACGAATTCGAGAACGGCATGCAGGGTTTCACGGAGCTCATGTGGTACTCCGCGCAGACCGAGTTGTGGCGGCATCCTTCGGCGCCGTTCTCCTCGGTAAAGCACCGCGTCGCCGCGGATCACCACTACAACCCGTTTGGTCCCTGCGGTTCGCCGATCCGGCTCCCCGACGAGCTGATCGCGGATGTCCCCTGTTCGGGCGTGGAGTTGTGGATTGACAACTACCGCCTCGCAGAGAGGCCGCGGATCATCGAGAATGACGGCAACTTGCTCAGGATTCTGCAGGGTCTGCGCGGCTTCCAGGGGAACTGGGACTGGGAGACGGCATTCCTCTGGTCCCGAGCCACACGGACGGACCTCACTCGCAATCGTGTTTCCAACACGCTGCTTCGGGAAGCGCTGCAGGACTCCACGGCGGCCGCCTACAACCCGTTCTCCGGGGGCGTGAACAGCAACATCGACCGCGTGTTGGTGGATGTCACGCGCGACAACCAGACCTCTCTCCTGCTGGCGGACTTCAAGTTGTCGACATTTGAACTCTGGTCAGCGCCCGCAGGGCCCGTCGGTTCGCTGTTCGGGGCAGAACTGCGACGAGAGAGTTTCGAGGACGACCGGGACGACCGGCTGGACGGCACCATCGTCTACACCGACTGGGACGACGACACCTACCCGTTCGTGTCTGACGTCGTGAATTCGAGCCCCACGCCGGACAGCGAGGGGGATCGAAGCGTGTTGTCGCTGTTCACGGAATTCTACGTTCCTGTACTACGTCAGGTGGATTCCCAGGTGGCGTTGAGGTTCGAGAACTTTTCAGACGTGGGCTCGACGGTGGTAGGGAAAGCTGCCGCAGGCTGGCAAGCGACCGACACATTGGGTATACGAGCTTCCGTCTCGCAGTCGTTTCGCGCACCGAATCTCGTGACCATAAACGAAGACATCGTGGCTCGTCAGAACACCCGTGAGGACTGGGCGTGCACCTACGCTGCAGAGAACGGCGGCGACCCCGATCAGGACGAGCTTGACTGCGTAAATTCAACCCAGCGGGTGGCGGAGGGCAGCGAAGACCTGGTACCCGAGACGTCCGTCAACACTTCCCTCGGAGTCGTGTGGGAACCCTTGCAATCCATCACCTTCACGCTCGATCGTTGGTCGATCGTGAAGGATGACACCATCGGACTGCTGGGCGAGGAAAACCACACCGTCTACGACCTGTTTCTGCGACTGCAGGCCGGCACCTCCAATTGCGCGGACGTGACCGGCAATCCTGCGGTCGTGCGCAACGACGACATCACGGAAGACCAGATAGCGATCTTCGAGGCGGCTGGACTATGCCCGTTCGGCGGGATCCAAAACATCCGTGACATCTATGCCAATCTGGACACCCGAACTGTGGCCGGGTTCGACATCGCGCTATACGCGGACTTCGAGACGGACGCCGGAGACTTCTCCTTCAAGTACCTCGTTTCCAACCTGACGATGTTCGAACAGGAAGCGGGCGGGGTTGCAGGAGAGCTGGTGGCGGCCAAGCTGGATGGGACTCTCCCCGCAAATGTGCCCATCGAAGGGTTTGCGGATCTGATTCGCAAGGACGGCTACCAGGAACGCAAGCAGACGCTGCTCGCACGATGGCGATACGACTCGTTCGGGGCCTCGATATCCAGCACGGCGCTCAGCGATTACTACCAGGACTCATTGACCTAGGAGGATGGAACCCGGTACGTGGTCCCCGCGATGCGAACTTGGAACCTGACGCTCGACTACCGTCTCGAGGACTTCATTGGCAGGTACACGAGATTGCGATTGGGCATCCGCAACGTCACCGGCGAACGAGCGCCGTTGGCGGACCGGTACTTTGGATTCTTTTCCGATGCCCATCGCGACTACGGAAGGTACCAATACTTCGACGTAAGGGTTGCCCGCTAGGCGAACGACTTTCAGGATTCGACGGTCTTGGTTCGGAGCAGCTCTGCACGCCGGCCTCGCCATTCTGCTCGAACGTTGGTGGAGACTCGCTCCAACGCACGTGTGAGTGATTGCGGGGCGATGTCAGTCAGGTTCGCCAGCATGAACTCTTCGGTTTCCTCGGGATGGGCGGTTCGCAGTTCACGCAATACCCATCCGACTGCCTTCTGCATGTAGTCACGGTTGTCCTTGAGGCAGCGACTGATCATCGGAAGCATGGTTCTCGCGGGAAGGAACACAGCGTTCTTTCCAGTGTTGTGGATGAGAGAGACTATGGATATCCGCTTCGGCCACATGGCCGTTCCTCGGTTCCAATGCACGAGCTCCGGCATGACCTGGTCGCAGTGAGCTTCCAGGATTCGCGAGTAGAGGGTGCAGAGGTCGTCGGCGTGGGCCCAGTTCTCGATCCGCCACACCCAATTGCGAACCGTGCGCCACATCTCGAGATCACCGCCCTTGCGCGCTCGCATGCGCTTGAAGTGGTCGAGGGCGCACGACATCACGTCGGCGTTCTCGGCGCTGAGCCAGAGCGAGTCCCATATCTGGCGCAATTTCGCCGGCTCCCGGCTTGAAAACGAGAATCCCTCCTTCTCCAGCGCGCGCCTGTCCGGAACGCGTACACCGCAGTACTGCAAGCCAGACTTGCGATCGACCGCCATGGACGCGGCCAGTCGGCTGTTTCCGATCCGCTCGAGCGCGGCGAGCACTTCATCGTGCTCGGCCTTGAACTTCATGTTGGACCTGCCCACTGCGACACGGAGTGACGCCCCTCTTGGTGGAGTCGACTCAAGCGATGCTGCGGCACGCTCTTCAATGCCAGAGCGACCTTCCTTCGTAGCTCGGGCACAAGATCCGACTCGAACCACGGACGACGCTTGAGCCACCCGTTGTTGCGACCGCTCGGATGTGGAATCGCGATCACGCCAGCGGGTAGTTCCCGCCAGCGGGCCACTGCTTCGGAGAGGGTGAGATGCAAGGCCGAGAGATGCCAGTCTACCGCGTAGCTCCCGCACAGAATCGTGAGTTCTATCTTGTCCAGATGAACCAGAAGTCGACTGCGCCAGATCTTTGCGCAGTCCTTTGGCGGTGGAAGATCGCCTGACTTGCTCGAACCAGGGAAACAGAAAGCCATCGGAAGCAATGCAATGCTGGGTGAGTAGAACGTGGCCCTTTCAATGCCCATCCAGCGTCTCAGTCGATCGCCGCTTGGGTCGTTGAACGGAATACCTGTTCGGTGAACGCGCATGCCTGGCGCTTGTGCCGCAACGAGGATTCGTGCGTCGGCATGCACGCGGAACACCGGGCGCGGTGCGTGCGGAAGAATGGAAGCGCAATGATTGCAGCTTCTGGCGCGGGCGACAACGTCGTCCAGACTCTCCGCGGCGGAGCGCTTGCATGGCGCTCGAGATGCCATTCGCGAAATCTCCTGAAATGGAAGGAGACGGCAGTTCGGTGTGGATGCAAGGACGAAGCGAGCGCGAGCGGACGGATCCCTCCAAGTGTGTTCCGATCCTCGGGATTGGAACGGCACCGAATCATCCCTTCTGAGTGTACGCACCAAGCATCGCCCACGACATGCGGCCACAGCCATCGCCAGTACCATAGCCCATCAAGACGCCCCGGTCGGCTAGGGACCAGCACAGGAAGATTCGGTTGGCAAGGCGCAGCAGCACACAGATCTCGACAGTCGACATCACCTTCGGGGTGGAAGAGGAGTTCTTTCTCGTCAATCCCGAGACTCGAGACCTCGAACCCGACCCCGATGTACGCATTTTCGAGGAGGCGGAGGAGAACTCAGGCGCACACACCATCGTTCCAGAGTTCCTGCGCGCTCAGATCGAGTCGAACACCAAGGTCTGTCACAGCATGGAAGAGGTCAAGGCTTCGATCATCGAGACCCGTCGGAACATCATCGAGGCCGCAGGCCGTTACGGCACTGCAGTAATCGCCGCTTCCACCCATCCCAGCGCCGAGTGGAAGCGCCAGCTGCCAACGCGCAAGCACCGCTACGAGAGTTTCGCGCTCAGGTACCAGGACGCGATCCGGCAACTGATGATATCGGGGATGCACGTTCACGCCGGGTTCACCCATGCGGATCAACGCGTGCGAGTGATGACACGACTCAGGGAGTACTTGCCGCTGCTGCAGGCTCTGTCTTCTTCCTCTCCGTACTATGACGGGCGCGAGACCGGATTCAAGTCGTTCCGTCTGTGTTTGTACGGGCTCTTGCCGCGAACCGGCATTCCCCCGGCTCTCAACAGCTGGGAGGACTGGCGCGGTGTCGTGGAGAACTTTCAGCGAATCGAGGCAAAATCCGACGGCGGTGAACTCTGGTGGGATATCCGGCCTTCAGAGAAGTTCCCGACCATTGAGATGCGCGTCTGCGACACCTGTCCGAACATCGACGACGTCATGGCGATCTGTGTGCTGTACGGATGCTTGATTCTGAAGTTCGTCAACGAGGACAACCCATGGTTGCCGATCGATCATGCACCTGCGGAGCTCATCCAGCAGAACCGTTGGCTCGCTCAGCGGTACGGAATACTTGCGTTTCTCGGCCGACTCCGGGAGGGCGGCAAGATCGACGTCTATGACCAAGCGGAAGAACTCGTCAAGGAGTTGACTCCCTACGCGGAAACGAAGGGCTGGATGGAACATCTCAATCATGTCATGACGATCATCCGGTTCGGGAGCAGCGCCGACCGACAGGTGGATCAGTATCACCTTGCGATCTCGCAGAACGCGTCTCACGAGGAGGCCATCGCCAGCGTGGTCGCCCTCCTGATCAACGAGACCAAACAACAGGTCGTCTGAGACCCCAACCCGCCCAGGGGAACTGTGACCGAACCGCTTTCCTGGCCTAGCACGAGTGCAAGTGGCGTTGCCCCGCCGGTTCGCCACTCTCGCCCGCGTTGCGATTGGTCGAGAGATGGGGGCGCTGGTTCTGGGTGCGTCTAGTTGGGGCCGCTGATGTCCGAGACGGCGAAGCTCGTCGGCCCTTGAATCCACAACGCGTGGCCCGTTGAGATGCAGAAGTTCATTGGCGGACCGGTTTCGACTTTTTTTCGGAAAGTACGACTACGCGTTGTCGAAGAGGAGTTCCGACAGCGGGCGATTGACATCGGCATTCTCGCGTCGCGTCTTGGTCTCCTCAAGGATGCCTTCATGAAGGTGTCCAGTGCCGGTTTGGCGTTTGGCGATGCGAGCTTCGACCACATTTTGCGGAGTACACCTCACTTTTTGCGGAGTACACCTCCTGCGCTCGTTGTTGGATGGCGGAGAAGGCCGATCGCGCAAGTCCTCGGAGAGATCCTCTGAGCAGTTGCCTGAACGGCTTGAAATATGAACACTCCCACGAGCTACTGGAGGTCACGTCAGGAAGATGCTGGTAGTAGAGAATGTTGTATCGTACTGGCTGTCGACCGAAGTAGATAACGGGCATGTCGAGCAGTTGCCGGTCGACGAGTTGGAGCAGGTTGAACAGTCGTCCGATTGCATGATTGATCAACGCGAGTCCAGGCGCATCAAGAATGTCAAGGCCCT
>JAGWBL010000078.1 GCA_021295935.1 Pseudomonadales bacterium | reverse complement strand
AAGCGTGACATCCATTTGCGTCGTTTCATTGAACTCGACTTGAACCGTCGCCATTCCCTGCTTGCAGTAGGACCTGACTTCGTTGATGCCCTCGACCGACTTGAGTTCGACTTCCAGAGGCTCGGCAAGCAGCTTCGACGCATCTTCGGGGGAAATGCCCTGGTGTGCCATCTGCACCGAGAACAACGGCATCACCACGCTCGGATTGGCCTCAACCGGAATCAGCACTCTGGCGACGAGGCCGAACAGCATGATGCCGATCATGAGAATCATCGATGTGCGAAGCCTGGAAAGGGTTCCGTCGACGATGAGGTCTCTCACCGCGCTACGGTTCCTGCCCTGGATCTGACGAGGACTCGCCGGCCGACTTGATCGAAGGAGCGTGAACCCCTGCGCTGTCATCCATAGAGGAATCGACTTGATCCACGAGCCTCGACGACCACTCCGCGGGCAATTCCCGTTGATCGGTCACAGTTCCCACGACTTGGCCGGGATAGACATATTCCTGTCCCACGGTGATGCTCCGGGCAACGCGCGGCAATCCCGCAACCCACACGCCCTCCAGCGTCTCGCGGATAACCGTGACGGGCACGAAGTGGACCACGCTCTTGTCATCTACGATCCGCACGCCGATATCTCCGGCATCGTCCAGCGCGAACTGCGAAGTGCGCACCCAGTGGGCGGGCACGCTTGCCAGCTCGATCTTCAGAGTCGCGGTCATCCCTGAACGAATGGAATAGTCGGCATTCTCCAGAGTGGTCTCAACGCGATAGGTGCGCGTCAAGTCGTCCGCCACGTGGCTCACGTGGGTAATTGCGCCAGTTCTGGAAGTGCCGTCAATGAAATCAATCTCTGTCGGGCCACCCAACTCGACGAGCCCCACGACGCGTTCCGAGGCGAAGGCCACAACCAGCATCGGATTCAGGCTCACCACGGATGCACAAGACTGGCCCGGAACCAGGAAATCTCCGACGCTGACGTGCACAACCTCGACCAGTCCGGCAAACGGAGCGACGATCCGCGTTCGTTCGAGATCGATATCCCTAGCGGCCAAGTCCGCTTCCGCCGCTTTTAGGGTTGCAAGCGCTCGGGCGATGGCCGATCCTGCCTGGAAGCCCTCTTCCTTCAGGCGCAAACTCGCTTGGTAGTCAGTTCGTGCTTGTTCGACCGATGCCTGCGCGCGCGCTAGCTCCGCTCGGCGAGAGCCCTGCTGGATCTCGCAAAGCAGGGTGCCTTCGCTCACCTTCGCACCCGGCTCGACGGCGCGCTTGACCAGTTTGCCGGCTGTTTCCGCGCTGACTTCCACCGTGCTCTTGTTCTGTGTCCGTGCTCGAAGTTCCAGCAGTCGTCCCTGCGGGATCGCGACACTCTCCACGACACGAACGGCAACTTCCGGATCGTCGTCGGCGGCCGTGCCTGACCCATGCGTCGCATCGGCAATGGTCAGGTTCAGGTCTTGCTGGTTGTCCTGCCCGATCACGCCGGACAGCAGCCAGACCAATCCCGCAAGCAGAACAGCACCGGCAAGGAGATACGTGCTCCGAACCCTTTTCATGGATTGATTTGCGTCACTGACAGCAAGGAGAAAAAGCGCAACTAAGCAGGAGCATTCGTGTCGTTCCTAAACGAACAGAGTCGGTTCCGTTCGTTGGCGCCGAGCGCCTCCCATCCCGGCTGCAAGCGTTTGGTCGACGGTGGTTGACCTACCAGACTCCTCGGTTGTTCATGGATGACCAAGGCTCTTCTGGGGGCTTGGGGTCACCCTCCTGCAGAAGCTCGATGGAAATGTTGTCTGGTGATCGAACGAATGCCATGTAACCGTCGCGTGGCGGGCGGTTGATGATGACTCCGCCTTCCATCAGGCGTTGGCAGGTGGCGTAGATGTCTTTCACGCGATAGGCGAGGTGACCGAAACTGCGTCCCGATTCCAGCGGCTCGGGGTCCCAGTTGTGTGTCAGTTCCACTTGCGCCTGTTCGTCCCCGGGAGCGGCCAGAAACACCAGTGTGAACCGTCCAGCATCGTTGTCCGTCCTGCTCAGTACTTGGAGCCCCAGCTTGTTGCAGTAGAAGTCCAACGATTGCTCGAGGTCGGAAACGCGGACCATGGTGTGGATGTACTTCAAGCGGACGGTGTCGGGTACAACTGCAAGGGAATCTTATTCAACCGTGGTCGGAAGCCGAGGGGTGTCCCAAAGATGCGCACAAGTTCAGAATCGAAGCGATAGAGCCAACTCGGCCCGTGGTCGGAGCGACTGGATTTGAACCAGCGACCTCCGCCTCCCGAAGGCGGCGCTCTACCAGTCTGAGCTACGCTCCGAGCCGCTATCCGAAAAGTGTACTTCGCGCTGGAAGGCTCAATCCGTTCGATCGATGAGGTAATGAGCCAGCGACTCCAGCCCGTTTCGGTAGATCCCGTCCGGGACCCGGGCAAGCAATCCGACTGCCTGTTCGATCTGCTTCAGGACGCTCTCGCGAGTGTAGTCCAATGAACCCGCCCTCCGCACCGCATCCAGAACATCTTCCAGACGATCCTTGGCTCGGAACTGTATGGCGCGGCGCACCAAGTTGGCTTCCGCCTTGCTCCCGTTCGCTATCGTGTGAATCAACGGGAGCGTGAGCTTGCCTTCCGCAAGGTCGTTGCCGGCGTTCTTGCCCATCACCGAACTGTCGCCGGCGTAGTCGAGCCAGTCGTCCATCAACTGGAACGCCATGCCGAAGCGTAGCCCGAACTCTTGAAGCGCGTGCGCATGCTGTTCTCTCGCTTGCGACAGGATCGACGCGGTGTGTGCCGCAGCCTGGAACAGAAGCGCAGTCTTGCGGCGAATGATTTCCAGGTAGGACGGCTCGTCGAGCTCGGTGTTGCCGATGTTGACAAGTTGCATGACTTCGCCTTCGGCGATGATGTGCGTGGCATTGCTCATGACCTCCATCACGCGCATGCTGTCAAGACCCACCATGAGCTGGAAGGCCCGGGAGTAGATGAAGTCTCCAACGAGGATGCTGGTGGAATTGTTCCACTTCGTCTTTGCGGTGAGCGAGCCTCTGCGCAGGTCGGAGTCGTCGACTACATCGTCGTGCAGCAGCGTTGCGGAGTGCAGGAATTCCACCAGGGTGGCAAGGGGGACATGACCCGATCCCGCGTACCCGCAGGCCTTGGCAGAGAGCAACACGACGAGTGGTCGGATTCGCTTGCCACCGGACTGGACCACGTAGCTGCCGACGTCCCGTATGAGCGGAACTCGGCTCGACACCTGGTCAGCGATCATGGCATTCACGGCATCGAAGTCGTCGCGAACCAGCCCGAATATCTCCGGCAGGTCGAATCCCGTGGCCGGCTGCGGACTCAGCAGATTGGGTCGTGGCGTCTCGGTACGTGCCCGCTCGACATCGTTCAGGGATTTGACTTGGCTAATGGGTGCTTACCAAGTTGAGTAGGTCGACCATTGATAATTCCAATCCTAGAGCATAGAATCGGTTCGGTGATGCGTCGGTTCTCGCTGGAGCCGACTCATTTTATTGCAGTGACCTGCAGATCAGCGACGAGGACGGGGCGGAGCGAACAGGATGTACGCGGTGTTTGAATCCGGCGGCAAGCAGCATCGCGTCACCGAGGGGGAGCGCCTCTACCTCGAAAAGCTCAATGGTGTATCCGACGATCACGTTGTGTTCGATCGGGTGCTGATGATCGACGACGGTGACTCGGTGAAGATCGGCCAACCCTACATCGAAGGGGGCGCCGTGGAGGGTGTGTTGCTCGAGCCTTGCGAACGAGATCGCAAGATTCCCGTGGTGAAGTTCAAGCGGCGCAAGAACTACCTTCGCATGGGAAGTCATCGACAGTCCAGGTCGCTCGTGAAGATCGTCTCCATCTCGGGCTAGAGGACCGGATCATGGCGCACAAGAAAGCAGGCGGGAGTTCCAAGAACGGCCGCGAATCGGAATCCAAGCGGCTTGGCGTCAAGCGATACAGCGGCGAGCACGTGCGGGCAGGGAATATCCTGGTCCGTCAGCGCGGCACGAAGTTTCATCCCGGGCACAACGTTGGCATCGGAAGGGACCACACACTCTTTGCGAAAGTCGACGGCGCGGTTGCGTTCCGGAAGGGGGGACCTGCCAACAAGTCCTACATCAGCGTGTTGCAGGTCTAGCCTACCTGCGCGTTTCCCCGTTGCCGGGGTGCATGGCCTGCGCAAATGCGGTTCGTTGATGAAGTGACCGTCACGGTGGCCGGCGGGCGGGGCGGTGACGGCATTCTCAGCTTTCGACGAGGCCCAATTTTGCCGAAGGGCGGGCCGGACGGAGGCAACGGCGGGCGTGGCGGGAGTATCGTCCTTCGCGGCAGCAACAACCTGAACACGCTCGTGGATTTCACGGGACGCAAGCACCTCACCGCTGAGTCCGGCAGACGCGGCGGATCCAACGAAAAGCGCGGTGCCGCGGGCGAGGATCTGATCGTCGTTGTTCCATGTGGAACAACCGTGATCGACGACGAGTCGTTGCTTACGCTCGGTGACGTCTGCAACCACGGGGAAGATCTCTGTGTAGCCCACGGCGGGGCGCCGGGACGTGGAAACGCTTCCTTTCGATCCAGCACAAACCGTGCGCCGCGTCAGGTCACGCCTGGCCGGGACGGAGAAGCGCGACGCTTGAGACTTCAACTCCGGGTACTGGCTGACGTCGGGTTGCTTGGGTTGCCGAATGCAGGCAAGTCGACCCTCATCAGCCGCGTGTCGGCATCCCGTCCGAAGATTGCGGACTATCCGTTCACCACACTCCGACCGAACCTCGGCGTCGTTCGCATCGGTACCGACGATGGATTTGTCGTTGCAGACGTTCCGGGTCTCATTCCCGGCGCCTCCGCAGGAGCAGGACTGGGGACTCGGTTCCTGAGGCACCTGAGCCGAACCCGCATCTTGCTTCACCTGGTGGACTGCGTTCCGCCGGACGGCTCCAACCCCATAGAGAACGTGGGTCTCGTGGAGAACGAGCTGTTTCGATTCAGCGAGGCTTTCAGAGAACGACCTATCCGAGTTGTTCTCAACAAGATCGACGCAACGACATCGGAAGACGTGACCCAGCTGGTCAGCCACTTTCGACAGGCGATGCCGGAGCGAGAGGTGTGGTGCATATCAGGGATTGCCGGAACGGGCGTTGCTGCGCTGATGAACGAGTTGTCAAGCGAGGTTGTCAGGATTCGGAGCGTGTCCCGCGAGGATCCGGATGCGCTGTCTGCAGACGAGGATGTGCGCGAGCGGTTGTCTGAGGATGTCTTGCGCAATGAACTGCAAGCTCGCCGGCGCAAGGAGATGGACTCGTGGGCGCAACAGCCGAAACAGCCGAGCTCCAACATCGATCCAGTGAGCTGAGCGTGAAGTCCGCTAGGTCCGAGCGGAAAGAAGCGGCCCGCTGGGGCGCTACGAAGAGCTGTCTTGCAGGGCCTTGATCTTCAGGTTGAGTCGGGACTTGTGGCGCGCGGCCTTGTTGGCATGAATCAGCCCGCGGCCGGCCATGCGGTCGATGTACGGCACTGCGCTCCTGTAGGCATCCATTGCCTCGTCGTAGTCGCCTTTCGTGATCTTCGCTTCCGCATTCTTGATCAACG
>JAGWBL010000077.1 GCA_021295935.1 Pseudomonadales bacterium | reverse complement strand
GGCGCATCGGATGTTCGAGGCCGTTTCTGGTTTGGACGGGTTCGAGCAAATGGGTTGTGGAGCGGAATGCCTGGAGCGGAGATTCGAACGCCGGAGTTTCGGGAATCTCACCGGTCAACTGTTCCAAGCATTGATTCAATTCTTTCTGGAAACGCTTGCCCAGTTCATTGCGAGGCATGCCGATCAAGGCGCCGATCTTGAAGATCCCCATGTTGTGAAGCCGTTCGACGGTGCCGGGATGCAGTCCCGCATGTTCCAGTGCGGCTTCGTGCAATGCCTGCATCGCCCAATCCCTGAGCGCTTCCGGAGAAAGGTCATCCGCGGGAGGCGGTCCTGTGCCCGTCTTGGCCAATGTCAGGGCGGTTCGGGACGTGTGGCCGACGCCAAGCCGGATGCCGTGGCCCTGTTCCTTGAAGAACTCCTGGACCCTGCCTGTGATGGCATCCATGCCGCCGAGCAGTTCGAGGCTTCCGCGAATTTCCAGCAACAGGGCGTCCGGACGCTGGATGCAGACTCGGGGGCTGAACCGGTAGTGGACAAGTTCAGCCAGAAGCCTGAGGCGCTTCTCTTCCCGGTCTTCGCTTCGGGTGTGGTACTGCAATTCTGCCGCGATGCTGTGCGCTGTCGCCAGGCTGGATCCGAACAGCACTCCCGCCTCGCGGGCGGATCGGTTGGCAATCCGCACCTTTCGCTTGTCCACCAGGACGGCAGGCGGAGCCTGCTCCCGGTTCGGATCGGGCTCGAACAGCTCCAGCCCCAGATCCGGCATCCATGCAGCAAGCCAGAGCATCAGGCGACCTTGCTGGATCGATGTGCGTTCGAGAGGCTCCTTCGCCATCGGCGCCAGAGCGATCTCACGGCTTCCCTTGAGCATGGCGGCGCATGTCCCTGCAGTTGTGCGAGCAGGTCGTCGCAGGCCCATCCTCCCCGGCGTTTCAGGATGGAGAGTCGCACCTCGTTGGGCGTTTCCGAGGGAGTGGGCCCAATGGCGATTCGCAGTTCGGCAGGTGAGGGGTTTCTGGAAGCCCGCAACGGACGGAACAGCACCGTCCAGGTATTGCCGCGTTTGGCCCGGTTGAGCAGCCGCCGCATCTCGCCGGACTTGAGTTGCCATTCATCCAGCCATGCGAGCGCTGCGCTGCAGCTGCCTGATTGCAGGGCCTGCTCCAGACACCACAGGGCGTCTTGGCCGGAATCGGGATGCACGACCAGGATCCGCTCGGTTGCGACACCCCACGAAGCCAGTGCTGGCGCATAGGGAGTGAAAGGAGGATGGATCCAAATCAGCCATCGTCCTTCCTCTGTGCACAGACGGGACAGCGCGGGCGCCAGCAGACGCAGTTCTCCTACACCATGGCGATCACACAGAACTTCAGTGAGGCCAGAGCGGGGCCACCCGCCGTGAAACAGCAAGCGATCGAGCTTTGGAAATCCCGTCGGCACGCCGATGGAGGCCTCTGCTGTCGCGGGCAGATCCCTTGCTTTCCAGATAGCGGGATTGGAAATGACAGTTTGGAGCATGTGCAAACAACCACTGGTTTTCAGTCCATCAACAATTACTGTAATTATATACAGTACAGGGATCGTTTGAAAGAGGAGTGGCACCGGTCTCGTAGCGGGGCCGGCAGCAGGAACCCGGATGAACCCGGTCAGATCAGAGGCGAGAGCGGTTCAATCGACGCGTCTGTGCAATGCCACAAGGCACGACGCGAACTCGCCATGCGTTGCGGAAAGAAACGCAGGATGGTTCAGCTGAGAGGAGACTGCCCAGTTGGCCGCTCGAAGACACAACAAGACTCGTCGTCAAGGAACGGACATGCTTGATTGGACTGGTTCACGCAACCATCCTCGAGCAAATCTGTTGACAGTGCGACTGGGTACGTCATGCCGGCGGCGGCGCATGGCGACTGATGCAGCTACGGCGCCTCGCGCTGCAGCGCGGTGAACCGCAAACCCATGGACTGGAACTCACCGGATCCGGGAAGGCTTGTCCTCGACAAATCCGGTGTCGAACATGGCCTCTTGCGGCAGTGGCTACGACAATTCATGTCGCGCTTGCAATCGGCTAGGCAAGCTCCGTTGTCATCGGTCTGCGTCCAGTGGGAAGCGATGAGCCAAAGTGGCCAAGGTGGCGATGTGGAACGCCGTGGGCGCGAACGGAATCAAGCTCAGACCGGGAACCATGTCGAACATGGCAGCGCAGACTGGAAGCAACGCCAGCACGGCATGTCGCACGTGGACCGCCCGGATGCAGGCGATCAGGATCAAGCCGATGAGGCACAGACAGTGAAGAAAGGTGTAGAGCAGGACTGAGCCGCCGGAAACGAGGGCCGCCACGAGGGAGTTCGATCCCAACCAAGGAAGAACGTAAGTCGGCAGGGCCAAGATCACGTAAGTCACGCCGAACTGGACGGCGCTGAAGTGGAGCGTGCGACTCTCCGAACTGGCTCGACCCATCGCGATGCTGGCAAGCTGAACGTTGCCTCAGAGTCTAATTCCAGATACGGGTTGCATGCGGTTGACTTCCGCGCAAGCAAGACCGTGCCAAGCTGGTGGAGTGTGTGCGAATGTCGCATGCCTTCCGCTTCACGGGACTTGGCAGTTGGTAGCCACCCGACCCAAGGGCGTGGAGACGCTTCCGAAGACTCGCCTCAGGGCTGAACGCCAGGCAGAGCCGGAAGCGCCACGCCTCTAGCAAAACGTCCTTCCAAGTCGTTTCCGGCACCTGACTCTCAAGCAATATCAGATGCATCTTCTCGCCTTCGCACCCAGAATCGCAGGGATGGTCGTGCATCTGAAGCGAATCGCAGCTTGACCCGAACTCGGCGTGGGCGGCACTCCGCGGCAGGGATGCAGGTCGGAACGCGCGCGGGTTTCAGGCACACATTCCGAGTGGATGCCAAGGCCAGACCGCGCCACGACAACCGGCGGACGCTACAGCAACTCTATCGCAGTGAGATCGCAGTGAGAACGATGCCGGTCAGCACCGTGATGGCACCGAACATCCGACTCAGATTCTGCGCCTTCGTCGCGTCCAACATGGGGTTGGTTTCTTGTCACAGCGTCTCCACACTTGCTCGAACCGGCGCGATTCCGACCTGGTCGCCTCTCCCAATGCCGCGATGTCCGTTCTCGGTGCCGAGTCGCTCTTGAGAACCGCAACCTGCTCCCCAGCTAGGGTCTCAACCCTTCGCTCGTTGAATCCGTGCTGCGTCAAGCGCTTGACCTAGCGCTGAGTGTCGAATGCATGAGCCTTGGTCGTCAGTCGTTTGCATGGTCTTGCTCGCGAAGCGTCAAGTCCTCTGACGGGTTGGCAACCCAGGGCATTGTTGCGTGCGCTGGACGTCCGGTCTAGGCGTCAACTCCCTGTTTTGTTGATCGCTCGTTTCGAACAAGTGCGTGTGAGCGGATCTCTCTTCGGGTTCTTGCTGGCGTACTCGCCAGAGGTCTCAATGGCGCTGCGTTTCGGGACCGGCGCTCGCTCGCGATGTCTACGTCTCTGTAGACGGTGGTCCGCTGACGAGGAATCCTTCCAGCGGATCGGATGATCCGGCGCAATTCTTCTGGGGACGTCTCCTGACCGTGCTCGGTGCCCGCGGCGCGCGTGATGCTTTCGTTCATGAGCGTGCCCCCAACGTCGTTGCATCCCGCGTTCAGCGCCGCAACCAGCCCTTCATGACCCAGCTTCACCCAGCTGGCCTGTATGTTGGTGATGAGCGGATGCAGGACGAGGCGCGACACAGCGTAGACGAGCATCGACTCTCGGAACGTGGGTCCCGGTCTCGCTCGCCCCTTCAGGTAGATGGGCGCTTCCATGTGAACGAAGGGAAGAGGCACAAACTCCGTGAACCCACCAGTCCGTGACTGGAGATCGCGGACGCGCAGCAAGTGCCGCGCCCAGTGCACGGGTTGCTCGACATGCCCGAACATCATCGTGGCCGTGGAACGCAGTCCGATGCCGTGGGCAGTTTCCATGACCTCGAGCCACTGCGACGTGTTGATCTTGTCCGGACAAAGAACTGCTCTGATGTCGTCATCCAGGACCTCCGCCGCGGTTCCTGGAAGCGTGGACAGGCCAGCCTGCTTGAGCCTCTGCAGGTAGTCTTCAAGCGAAAGATTGCTGGTCGCCGCTCCCTGCCAGACCTCCAGGGGCGAAAACGCGTGGACATGCATGTCGGGCACGGCGTTCTTGACGGTCTGGACTATCTCCAGGTAGGTTTGACCTGTGTACGAGGGATGGATGCCGCCCTGCATGCAGACCTCGGTCGCTCCCCGATCCCATGCCTCTCGAGCGCGCCGATCGATTTCCTCGGGACCGAGATCGTAGGGTCGGCCTCGGAGGTTCTCCGCGAGCTTGCCCTTGGAAAACGCGCAGAACTGGCACTTGAAGTAGCAGATGTTGGTGTAGTTGATGTTGCGATTGACGACGAACGTGACGACATCTCCGTTGACCTTCCGTCTCAGGTCGTTCGCCGAGTTGACGACTGCACTCAGGTCCTCGCCTTGCGCCGACAGAAGCCGCGTGACATCCTGTTCCTGGAGTCGCCTTCCATCTCGTACGCGGGCGATTGCGTCCCGAATGGCAGGACTGATCGTGGTGCACGCCTTGCCGATCCACGCGAGCACGTTGTCCGGTGGTGGGGACATCGTGCCGGGGGACCATGAGTCTGTCCGTGGAAGCCCTGAGGCGTCGATCTGCCTGAGAATGCGCGTGTGCATGCACGGATCGACCCATTTCTCCAGGTTGGCGATGTAGTTCGGGTAGATCGTCAGGCGTTCGCCGAGATGCTTGCCAGCGGCTTCTGTCTCACGCCGGAGCTGTTCGAGGTGTGGCCACGGCGCTTCCGGATTCACGAAATCCGGTGTCACTGGAGAGACCCCTCCCCAGTCGTTGATCCCGGAGGCAACGATTTGAGAGAGCGCGCCGGGGCTGAGATTTGGAGGCGCCTGAATGCTCATTTCACCGCCGAACACGATTCTCGACATGGCGATGGTCCAGAGCAGCTCGTTCAGGTCTGGTTCGGGGAAGGACGCCATTTGGGTACCGGGCTTGGCCCGAAAGTTCTGGACGATTACTTCCTGTATGTGTCCGTAGGACTGGTGCAGATCTCGGATCGCGAGCAGCGACTCGACACGCTCGCGTCGTGTCTCCCCGATCCCGATCAGTATGCCCGTGGTCAGCGGGATTCTCTTTTCTCCCGCATTCCTCATGGTCTCCAGCCGAATCGAGGGCACCTTGTCCGGCGAGCCGTAGTGAGGCATTCCACGCTGGGTGAGTCGGTCGGAAGCAGACTCCAGCATGATCCCCATTGAGGGAGCTGCCGATCGAAGCGAGTCCATCTCCGTTGGCGACATGTTTCCCGGATTCAGGTGTGGAAGCAGGCTTGTCTCCTCAAGAACCGCGGTCGCAGCCGTGCGCAGATAGTCGATGGTGGAGGTGTAGCCGCGCTCCACAAGCCATTGCCTTGCCGCACGATATCGACGCTCAGGCTTCTCTCCCAGCGTGAACAAGGCTTCTCGGCAACCGAGTTCCGCTCCCTTGCGTGCCATTTGGAGCACCTGCTCCAGGGACATGTAAGGGCTGTCGAGGTGACGCGGGGTCTTGGCGAAGGTGCAGTAGTGGCACACATC
>JAGWBL010000076.1 GCA_021295935.1 Pseudomonadales bacterium | reverse complement strand
CCTCCTGGTGGGTGGTCTCTGGGCCGATCGGACGGACCTTCGCACGCTTGTGTGCGGCGCCTCGGCCTTTGCTCTCGTGCTCGCTATCCCCATGGTTGTCATGCCTTCATTGACGACAGTTTGGGCGGTGGCGGGACTGGGCACGGCGTTCGCCCTGGTCCAAGGGCTCAGCGACCCGGCCCGGAACGCCATGATCAACCGGGTCACGCGATTCGACATTCAGCGGTCGGTAGCGCTTGTGTTCATTCTTCCCTCTCTCGCGAGTTTCGGCGCCCTCTGGATAGGCGGCAGGCAGGAGATTCTCGGGCCAAGCCTCTCATTCCTGGTCCTGGCCATCGCGCTCGCCTGTTCGCTGATCTTGTTCTGGCTCTGTCCCAAGCTCCCTGGTGCAAGGGGCGAACGACCGGACGTGTTCGGCGGGCTTAAGGCCTTGCGGTTCAATGGCTTGGTTCGGGACATCGTCGCCATCAACTTCGTGTCATCCCTGTTCAACGCAGGTGCGTACGTGGTTGCGGCCCCGCTCATCGCTAACCGCATCTACGAGGGCGACGCCACATTCTTTGCCCTCATGTTGGCGTCGTTCACGGTCGGCAGCACAAGCTCGAACGCGGTCCTCCTGTTCATCATGCCGGTCTTGAAGCCAGGCAGGTGGTTCCTGATGCTCCAGTTGACGCGGGCCGCGATACTTGCGGGAGTCTTCCTTCAACCTGGAGAGGAGTTGTTCCTTTCCCTGATTGGACTGTGGGGGCTCAACATGGGTTGCACTTCGACGTTCGCGCGATCCATGGTTCAGGAACTTGCACCTCAGAGGACGCGGGCTCAGGTCCTCTCGTTCTTCCTGCTCAGCTTCATGCTTGCTTCTCCTGTCTCGGCGTTTGTGCTTGGATGGATCATCGAGTGGACCTCGCCAATGACGCCGATGCTGACCGGGATGGTGATCTGTGGGGGAATCTTCGTTGTCGGTGTATCGGCGACAGGCTTGTGGAGCTACCGGTCGGGCTTGGGCGAACGTCAAACGTCGACTTGCGCGTTGATGTACTCGGCCACCAAGTCAGGCCTCTCCATGGGAATGAAATGGGTGAGGCCGGGGAGGTAGACATCCTTGCCGTTTGGGAACTGCCGGGCCAGCTCCGGCCATGTAGGAGACTTCGAGAAATCGAATCGTGACCAGTTGGAGTCCCGCTCAGTTGCCCGCATTACGGTGACAGGTTGCCGGAGTTGTCGAAGCAGGGAGGGATCGGGGTCGTTACCCGCGCCGAGGTAGATCTCTGCCTCGACCAACGGAGGGCACGCCAGCCGGAGCTGGGCACCCTCGCACTCAGACAACCCGAATCGACAGTAGGACCATAGAACCTCCGGTTGCCACTGCTCGAACGGAAAGCGTGTACGGTAGTGATTGAACATCTCGTCAGGAGATGACCACTGATCTCGCCGCCGGGCGACGGGATGATCCCCGGCTGCCCACTTTTCCATGGCTGTTCGATGTTCAGCAGTGTCTGACGGATCCCGAATGACAGGATCTATCAATACCAAGGACCGGATCAGCGACGGCGCGCTCAGGCAGGCGAGAACGATGGAATGCCCTCCCATCGAATGACCGACGGCAACTATGTCCTCCAATTCAAGTCGGGTGCAGAACTCGCTTACGTCCCGGCCGAACTGAGCCCAGTTGAAGGGTCCGGTCTTTTCGCTGCGGCCGTGTCCGCGCATGTCAAGAGCCAACACGCGAAACTCTGGCGCAACTCGTCGTGTGATCGCGTCCCAGACCCTGGCATGCAGCCCCGTGGCATGCACCAAGACAAGCGGACGGACCGCCTCTCCGGTTCGTTCGAAGTACGTCAGCGATGCCCCGTTGATCGGCAGAGACTTGCGCTCGACGGCCAGGTGGTCAGACATGCGGCAAAGGGTTGACGGGCAGCGCGCTCGAAACGACGCGATCGTAGCGCGCAAACCGGCGGTTCAAGCGCACTGCATAGAATCCGAGCGAAGACTTGTAGGAGATCAGACTCGCGACCAGCTGCGACCTGTGGCTGCCCGCATTTCAAGAACTGCTGTCGCCTCATGAAACTCGGTAATGCAAAGGGGTCCTCCAGTTCGGAATGGGACCAGCCCATGGTGGTCGTCAATTCCGAAGATGAGGAATTGGGCATCCAGGACAGAAGGGCGTGCCACTCGGGAGCTGGCATTCTGCATCGGGCGATCTCGGTGTTCCTGTTCGACAGCGGGGGGCGCACGCTGGTGCAACGACGACACTCCCGAAAGGCGCTTTGGGGCGGGTTCTGGTCCAACACGTGCTGCACGCATCCCCGTCCAGGCGAGGCAGCGACCACCGCCGCCACACGAAGGCTGTCGGAGGAGTTCGGCGTCAACGCGTCACTGAGCTTCGCCTTCAAGTTCGAGTACCACGCCCGTTTCGACGCCCATTGGTCGGAGTGGGAGCTGTGCTCCGTCTTCGTCGGCAGATCTGACGATGATCCGGTTCCGGATCCCGACGAAGTGGAGAGCCATCGTTGGATGAGTGCGGAAGAGCTTGATGCACTGTTCGCTAGCGGGGAGGGATTTACGCCGTGGTTTCGCATGGAGTGGGACCTTCTCAAGCGTGAACATGCCGAGTTGATCAGCCGGAATCCTTAGCAGCAGTCGCCACCGAGGGCGGGAGGCGGCCGCCAGGAGGCTGGCGCTCCGAGGCTGCGACGTGGCATTCGTCGGGTGGGAGCGAACCTCCAGACTGCAGCATGCCTCAAGCGGGTGGTACCCATCAGCAGTCGCAATCGCAACGAATCGCTTGAGAAGCGTACAGAACCCACGGACCGTGTTGCCCGATAGTTTGGTGTGCGTGCCTTCCCCAGCGCGGGGGGCTGGGATGCCAATGTCCGGCGCACAGGATTCCATTGCAGCGTTCGTGGCTGCCGTGCAATCCAGGTTTCGGGAAGGGATGAGGTGAGGACGACGGAAGAGCGCCAAGACCAGGTGAGCTCAGCACCAACAGGTGGGCGTGACGCGCTCCTCGAGCGAGCGCTCGCCCGTTCCGGTGTGCAAGAAGTCACGGAGTGGTTCAGCAATTGGCAGGTTGCGCAACCGTTTCGTGGACACCGATTGTCCGACCACGACGGCACCAGAACGCTACGTGACCACGTTTGAATCAGGTCTGGATCGAATCTGTTTGCGATTGCGCTCGACGCCTACCTGGGGCCAAGTCCTTCAAGGGTGGAGAGTCCTGCTAGGTGCGGCTTTCATGCCACTCGGGAGCACGTTCCTGTTGAGGCTCAGCTTTGGAAAGGACGCGTTCAGGGTTGCCGGAAATCAGGTACAGGCGGAAACTTACCAGCAAAGAGCCCGTCACCAATCCGATCACGAGTCCGATCCAGAACCCGATCACCCCCAGTCCGTCGAGCCCAGGCCCGCCGAAGGCGAGATAGACGCCGACGGGCATGCCTACCATCCAGTAGGCGAAAACACTCAGCAACATGGGAAGGCGCGTGTCCTTGTAACCTCGAAGCGCGCCCATGGCGACGATGTTGATGGCATCGAAGACTTGAAACATTCCGCACATGATCAGCAGCGTGGCAGCCACTTCGGTCAAGCCCGCATCCGATGAGAAGAGCCCTGCAATGAAATGCCTGCCCAAGATCAACGTCACAGCGCTTGCGCAGGCGATGGTGGTGGCGGTGAGGAGACTCACGCGGGCGGCATTGCGTGCCCTATCCAGCCTTCGCCCTCCGACATAAGCGCCAACTCGTATCGTTGTCGCTTGGCCGAGCGCCAGCGGAATCATGAACGCCAGTCCTCCCACGATCATCGCGATCTGATGTCCCGCGATGGCTTCAGCTCCCAGTCGTCCGATCAGAAGTCCGACACCTGAGAAGAATGCGACTTCGCAGAAGATGCTGAGTCCGATTGGAATGCCGAGAGTCAGCAGTTTCCTGAGCATCTCGAAGTTGGGGAGGTTGAAGCGGTCGAACACGCCTGTGCGACGCATGTGGGAGAACCTGACGATCACTCCCAGCGCCAGGAACTGGTAGCTCACCACCAGCGCCGTGGAGACACCGCACCCAATCCCGCCGAGCGGCTCGTTTCCCCAGGCCCCGAACACCAGGATGTAGTTCAGACAGACCTTGATGCAGAGTGCCGAGAGAGCAACCAGCATGGCGGGACGCACCCAAGCCATGCCTTCGCACAGGTAGCGAAGCAGAAAGAATCCCAGCATTCCGAACAGTCCCAGACACTGGGCGCGCAGGAATTCGGACGCCACTGGGGCGACAGTGGCGTCTACGCCGATCCACTCAAAGACGAAGCGAGCATTCCACATGATTGCCACACCGAGCATCGCTCCGACCAGCGCGATCCAGGCTGCTTGGCGAACCACCGCTCCCGTTTCCGGCACTCGACCAGCCCCTCTCAACTGAGAGATCGTTGGAGTGACTGCCAAGAGAGTTCCTGACATCAGAAGCAGGATCGGCCAGAACAGATTGCTGCCGATCGAAACCGCGGCGAGATCGACAGCGCCTACTCTGCCAGCCATGAGGGCGTCCGCGGTTGACATGCCCATCTGCGAGAGCTGTGTCACCATCATGGGTCCAGCCAGCACGGCGAGAGCACGCACCTCATGCCGAGTCTTCGAGCGAATCAACGAGTTTGCATCCTTGGCGGTTGCCAACGCATCTCTCATGTGATCGATGGTCGTGTTCGGTGGTGGAAGTTCAGATTCGGTGCCGTCGTCGCTCTGATTCGCACGGGATTGGATCTGTCACTTGGAAATCTCCAGCAGCGCGGCTTTGCGGTCGCCGGGCAATGGAAGTGGTGCATCTGCCTGTTCTGGACCGGCCGCGCGCCGAAGAAACGGAGTCGCGAACCGCCGCAAGCGGAGACAAGGCTCTGCGAACGGGAGCAGCGAGGTCCAGTCACGCAGAGAGACAGCAGCGCATTGTCTTCGCTCTTAGAATCTACTCGCTTCCAACGGCGGAGGGCTGCCTCAAGCGGGCCCGAGCTTCTTGGCGGGAGCGGCGTTGCTCTGGGGCAACAGATATCGCTTGGACACTTGCGAGCACGACGATTCGTATTGGCGTTGATTCGGAGATTCTCCAGTCCGCACCATCGAACGGGGCGTTGCGACAAGTCTGGTGCGGGTGTTGGTCCTGATCAACAGGCGGAGGCTCAACTAGATGAGAATTAGTTCCCGACCAATCCCGGAGCGGCGCACTGCCTGTAGTCCGTTGCGGACGCGGAGTCCGGAAGTTCGAGTTCGTGCAAAACGCATTGTCTTGCCTGCCGCAATCCGATTTCCCTGTCTTGCCATCTTGTCTGCGGTCATTCTGGGCGCGAACGCCTTGGCGCAGACACCAATGGATTGGGAGGCGAGCGCTGCTCCGAGCGATGCGACGTCCTCCCCACCATGGAGCGACGAGCACGAGGATGCCGCCAGACGATGGTGGGACACGCTGACGGACGACGAGCGGGTCGCTGCGCTGTATGGCGATTCCGCCACACCGGACCAGGACGCTGCTGCTCGCAACCCTTACGACGAGCTGGACGACGCTACACGTGCCGAAGTTGACGAGGCTGCGGATGGTACGAGAGCGTCGGCCAGTGGTGGGAGACGCTGGATTGCCGCCTTCAGCGGGTGGCTGCGGGCGACGGCAACGTCGAGGACACTTCAAGTCCCTTTTGCGCGCACTATCCCGGTTCGGACCAGGAACCGCCATTGGGTCTGGATGAGCGTGCTCAGGTCGATGAAGTTGGCGTGGCGCTCTTTGACTTTCCCGATGCGGGGATCTTCCCCTCGCCAGAGGACTTCGAACCTGCACGACGGTGGTGGGACGTGCTGGACAGCGACCAGCGCGTGGCCGCTCTCTACGGGGACGGCGGCACGGAACAGCAACGAACCGCCGCGAGCTCGGTGTACGAAGAATTGTTCTCGAGCACCAAGAATGAGGTCAACGACAGCGGAGACACGCTCCATCAGGACGGCGACCCCAGGAGCGTCGGCGAGTGGTGGGAGTCGCTCGATTGCCAGTGGCAGAGGATTGCCGCGGGAGACGGCAACGCGAACGATCCGTCCAGTCCGTTCTGCGCGCATTATCCCGGTTCGGAACAGGTGCCGTTGCTTGGTGAAGAGGAACTCGAGCATGTCGACTCGGTCGGCGTGGAGCTTTTCGAGTTTCCGGAGCCAGGCGTCTTTCCCACTCCCGAGGATGTGGCCTTCGTGGGGCGATGGTGGGATGCCCTTGCCGCAGAACAACGCGTCGCGGCACTCTACGGCGAAGGCGGCAGCGAGCGGGAACGAGCCGTCGCCATGGATGCCTACTCGGAGTTGTTCTCGAGCACGAAGCAACTGGCGAACGAAGCTGGAATCGAGCTCAATGGTGATGGCAGCTGGGACAGCGTGGGCACATGGTGGGAGTCGTTGGATTGCCGCTTGCAGCGAGTCGCCACCGGCGACGGCAACGAAGCGAACGCCTCGAGCCCCTACTGTGCGCACTATCCAGGATCGGGACTGGAACCACTTCTGGGCGACGACGAGAAGCAGCATGTCGACCATGTGGGACAGGCCCTTTTGGGGCGGGACGATCCCGGCATCTACCCGCCGCCTCCTGACCTGGACTACGCGGCCCGCTGGTGGGCCGAGCTGACCACACTCCAACGGGCACGCGCTCTGTTCGGACAAGACTCGACCACCGAACAACTGGAGCTCGTTTTCCCCGCTTACGAGGAAGTCATCAACGAGATCCAGGTGTTGGTGAACGAAGCGGCGACAGAGATCTACGGCACGGGCGAGTATCCAAGCATTGGCGTCAGCGCCGGATCACGATGGGAACCGGCAACGACGACGATCCGGAGAACGTGTTCTGCGCCAACTACCCGGGATCGGGGGTCGATCCGATTCTCGGATTCCTCGAACGGCCCGAAGTGGACCGCGTAGGGGTGGCCCTGCTTGGTGTGGACGACATCGGGATCTACTTTCCCGGCGTGGTGGAACGTGTCAACCGCGTTCATCGAGAACTCTTTTCGGAAATCGCCCGAGCCACCACCGCGAGCACGGTTGACGCTGTCACCACGCGAATCGAAAACGTTTTTTCACCTTCAACTCAACGTCGGACCGGCGTCAGCCGAGACGCGATTGTTGCCAGCCTCCTCAGCGACACTGACGCAAAGACCGATTCACGTACTCTCGTTCGCCTGTTGGGGGAAAGCAGTTTGGCTACTGGCCTGCGGATGCGAGGTCGGGAGGAGGAATCCAGAGGCATCGGGCTGTGGGTGAGTGGCGACTACCGGGATCTTTCGAGCTCGTCGCGAAGGTTCGTTCAATTCGAGGGGCACTTGCAGAGTGTGCACGCGGGAGCGGACATCCACCTGAGACCGCGACTGCTGGCTGGAGTGGTCGCGTCTTCGCAGATCGCCAGCTTGGAGAGTTCCGAGTTCACCTACTTCCGGGAGGAGCCGG
>JAGWBL010000075.1 GCA_021295935.1 Pseudomonadales bacterium | reverse complement strand
CGCTCCTTCACGTGTGGCCTCGAAGCTCGTGCCGACAGGAAACTCCACTTCCGCGCTGATCGTGTCCGCCTCGATGCTCGGGAAGAACTCGAATCGCACGATGCCTGATTGAAGAAGCAGGACCGGAACACTCAGAAAGACCAACGCAAGCGCGACGACTGAAATCTTGTTGTCGAGCGCAGCCTGACAGACTGGCAGCAGGAGCCTGTCACGCGCCATCCAAGTCAAGTGTGCCACCCTCGCCTGAATCTTGTCCAGGGGCCACCGGCTCCACTTGCCCGAATGCGAGAGGTGGGCAGGCAGAATGAAGTAGACCTCGATGAGCGACATCAGGAGAACGAGGATCACCACGATCGGTATGACCCTCATGAGTTCTCCGAACAGGCCCGTCATGAACAGGAGCGGGGCGAACGCCGCCATGGTCGTCACGACCCCGACAGTGACGGGGCCGAACACTCCCCGCACCCCCTCCAGCGCGGCCTCGACATCCCTGAGACCGCTCTCCTGCGCGGTCCCGATGTTCTCGCCCACCACGATCGCGTCATCGACCACGATG
Source organism: Pseudomonadales bacterium (assembly GCA_021295935.1). Lineage (GTDB taxonomy): Bacteria > Pseudomonadota > Gammaproteobacteria > Pseudomonadales > Azotimanducaceae > Bin55. The sequence goes on along the minus strand of JAGWBL010000075.1, from coordinate 5,194 downwards.
CCCAGCACCACTATCAGAGCGAACATCGACACCATGCTGATCGTCACGCCGAGCGGTTCGAAGAACAGGAAGGCGCCCAGAAACGAAATCGGCACTCCCATCGCGACCCACACCGCAAGTTTCAGGTCGAGCATGAGCAAGAGGAAGAGCAGCACCAGCGCAAATCCGAGCGCTCCGTTGCGAACAAGCAGGTTGATGCGATCCCGCAACAGGCTGGAATGGTCCTCCCAGACTCCAACCTCCGTCCCCTCGTCGGGCACGTAGGTCGCCATGAATTCATGTATGTCCTTGGCAATGGACACCGTGTCCTCGCCTTCGGAGCGCACCGTCCGCAGGAAGATCGAGGGCTTTCCGTCGACCAGATTGATGAAGTCGATGTCCTGGAATCCGTCCCGGATCTCCGCTACCTCTCCCAGCGTCAACGTGCCCCCGTCGTCCAAGGTGCGGAGGACGACGTCCTCGTACTGAGCGCCCTCCAGTCGCTTGCGATTCACCCGCAAGAGCAGATCGCCGGCGCCTGTCTTGAGTTCGCCCGATGACAGGTTGAGTGACGAGTTCCTGATCGCATGGACGACCTGACTCATCGTCAGTGAGTACTTGCGGAGATCGCGTTCGCTGACTTCGATGGAAATCTCGAGATCGCGAGCGCCGTCCATGAACACGCTTCCGATGCTGGGCAACGCCACCAGCGCGTCTTCGAGCCGCCTTGCCGCCTTGCGCAGGTCGGATTCCGAGCCATTGGAACTGATCACCAACGTGATGACATCCTCCATGGGCTCCGCTATCAGGATCTTGGGTTGCTCCGCCCCTGCCGGTGGAAACCCGGCAATGCGGTCGACCGCTCCTTGAATGTCGTCCCGCGCTTCTTGTGGATCCGCCTGTGCCTTGATCTCCACGGAAACCGTTCCAGCGTTCTCCTGAGCGATGGCGACAACGCGCTCCACGCTGTCGAGGGTGGACACCACCTGGTCGATGCGACTTGTCACGCTTTCGTCGATTTCCGAGGGCGTGGCGCCCGGGTAGTCGACAGTCACGTAGATCAGCCTGGTATCCACGGTGGGAAAGAGCTCCGACCGCACGCCTGGTATGGCCAGGAACCCCCCGATCAGCAGTCCCAGCATGAGCAGATTCGCCGCGATGGTGTTGTTCGCGAACATCTCGACCAGCGACAGCCGCCCTCCGGCGCGGGGGACCGTTGCAGTTGAAGCCGGCGGCGCTTGTTCGGTCACCGTGACGCCTCGACCGGCCTCACGCTCGCGCCCTCTCCGAGTCCTCCGACCGTTCCGACGATGATCCCGTCTCCAACGTCAAAGGCCCGTACCACCGTGCCCGCCGACGCTCGACCCAGGACCTGCGGGTCGACTTCTTCTATCACTCCGTCTCGAGCGATCCAGATCTTGCCTTGCGGTCGCTGGGTCGCCTCGGGCAGCAGGAACGTCTGCTCGAGAGCGGGGCCTTGGGTGTCCACGTCAACGAATGTGCCGGGAGGCAGAAACTGCCCCCCCGACAGTTTGAGGGCCAACGATGCCATGCGCGTGAGACGATCGAGCTCGGGACTGGTTCGCGTGATCTCGGCTTGCATTTCAAAGCCACGGCTTCGAATTGTTGCGACACGTCCGCGAACGGGTTGCAGCAGTGCGAGTTCGTCCGAGGACACGGAAACAAGCACTTCAACGCTCTCCAACGCAAAGACCCGGCCAAACGGTTGATTCCTGGAGAGCACCTGCCCCAATTCCGCCTGACTCTCCGTGACATAACCGTCGAATGGCAACGAGAATCGCGTGCGCCCGAGGTTGATGCGAGCGGAATCGACACGAGCCTCGGCGATTGCGATCTGGGCCTTGGCCTGCTCGATTTGCGGGAGCCGAGCCACAAGCAGCGGCACCGGTTCGCCAGGGTGCAGCAGTTCGAAGTTCTGTATCGAAACTTCGCTCTCCGCCTCCCGCAACACCAACGCGGCTTTCGCAGCTACCAGGTCGGCAAGCGACTGATCCAGACTGAGCTGGTAGTCCTGAGGATCGATGCGCAGAAGTTCCTGATCCGCCTTGAAGAATTCCCCCGATCGAAGGGCGTCGGCAACCCACACCACCCGACCGGATGCTTCCGGCGCGAGCGCCACGTAGTTGCGGGCGACGACGGTGCCGGTCGTCGAAACGGATATGGCGTTGGAGGCGGCCTGTGGCCTGATCACCCGCACGACTTGCGCGGCGCTGCCTGGATCAGCAGGGATCGCGGACCCGAGGTCCGGCTCCGGAGCGCGGGCGAAGACGAACAGCAGAGCCAAGACCAACGCGACGCCTCCGAGCTGCAACAGGCCCGCCAGGACTCGAGGAGAAAACAAGGATGTCAGATCGGGGCTCCAGTTCTTGGGTGCTGCAGCCACTTGCACGCAACCACCTGGTGATCTGATCGGATTCGACCCGCGGCTGCGCCGTCAGCGGCATGTGTGAGGTGGTCCAGCCCAGTCGTGGTCTTGGTGAAGTATTAGTATTGGCTGGCACGTTCAATCCGAGCGGCTGCGCGATCCCCCCCCGTCCGAGTGCGCGTTACACAGCTCGGCTTCAGCGACTTGGGGAGTCGGGTTCCCTCTCGAGTTCGCGCGCGACTCGCTCCGCCGCTTCCAGCTCCGAACAACCGTGCTCGTCCATGATCCGACGTCGGGCGGCCTTCTCCTGCTTCTCGGTCATGGCGAGGGCCAGGCTCAGTGACGGAGGCACGTTGCGGAACAGACCGTCCAGCGAGTCCGAGAGCAGCACACCCTCCACATACTTGCCAGGCTCCTTGCGAGCGCTGAGCAACAGCGATCGCTGCGCGTCCGTCAGTTCGCGGAATCGGCCGATCTCGTTCACTTCCTCCTTGGGTGTGGTAAGGCACAGCCACCATTCCATCATGCTCAGCATCTTGCGGGACTCCTCGGGAAAGTCCGCGAGATTCTGGGTGGCGATCCAGAACCAAGCTCCGAGCTTCCGCCACATCTTGGTGATCTTCACCACATACGCCGCGAGCAACGGATGGGTGGTGATGATGTGTCCCTCATCCGTGATGACGATGGTGGGACGGGACTCGAACTGGCGCCGTTCGACCAGGTCGTTGATGTGGTTCATCATCGAGAGATAGGCCACGGTGAGCTGGTCACTGTATCCCTCGCGCGCAAGCAGGCCCATCTCGAGAATCGTCACGTCCGCGTCCGGCCACTCCTCGCCCTCGCGATTGAAGAAATGTCCGGCGATGCCTGAACAGAAGAGAGCCATGCCGTCCGCCATTTCGGCAATCCGAGATGCTCTCGCTGCGTGGAACTCCCCCGATCGAGCAAGTGTCCGAAGGGCGCTCGCCACGTCCTGAGGTAGTGCGGTGGAGCGGCCTTTCCGAACGGCGGCTGCAGCGGCCTCTTGCAGCGCCTTGCGTATGACCAGCCGGTCCGAACGGCCCAGCTTCTCGACCTCTCGCGCTTCACCCCCTGTGATCATGATCCTGGCGATGATTTCCATCTCGCCCAGTCGGTCGCGGTCGGCAGTGGTCGAGGAGGCGGGTTCGCTCGAATCGCCAAGAGCCAATTCGGACGCGCCGGCGAATGGAGGGAGACTGACGTCGCTGCCGGGGTTGAGGCAAACCCGATGGACGGAAACGTCGTTCGCCTGAAAGTGCTCGCCGAGCAGACCGAACGAGCCGCCCGCCTCGATGATGAACAGTCGAGGCCGGTGCCTGGCGATCATTTGCTGCATGAGGTAGACAAGCAGCGCAGACTTGCCCGCTCCTGTGGGGCCGAGGATGAGCATGTGCGCGTTCTTCTTCCGATCTTGGGGGTGCAGCGGATCGAACGCCAGAGGTTCGGCACCGCGATTGAAGAACACGATGCCGCTGTGGCCCGTGCCTCTCGACCTGCCGGTGGTTGGCACGACGCTGCTCAGGTGCCTGGAGAACGTCAGGCGCAGTCGGTAGGCCGAGGCAGGGAACGCTGGATCGAACACCATGGGCAGGGATCTGACGTAGTTGTCGAGCGGCATCAGGTCCGCATCCCGAATGATGGGCTGCACGCCGCTGGACAGCAACAGCGAGTGCACGACGTTCATGTTCCGAGTCAAGTCCTGTTCGTCGCGTCCGCGCACGAAGAATCCCATTGCGACCGGTAACAGCTTGTTGCCTTGCGCCATCTCCCGTTCCACTGCCGTTGCGTCCTCGCGAGTCAGCGTCGCTTCCGCGGAGTCGCCAACAGCAGCCCTCTTGACCCGAGCGATGTGATTGCGAACCTCGTCCTGCGGTCGAATCACGGCGGTGATGGACAGCACGGCGCCCTCGGGCATGCGATCGAACAGCGTGTATCGGTGCTCGCCATCGAATCGTTCCGAAGTGAAGTGACCGGCCCGCGGGATCTGGCGGAGAGCAAGCACTGGAATGAAACTGTGTGCGACGCCATCCAGCCACCAGATTCCCGTCTGCGCGTCGGAGCGCGGCGCGGACAGGCAAAGCCCCTCGGCGAAGTCGTAACCGAACGGAAGGCAGTCCTGTTCCAGTTGTTCGTCTGGCACCGTGGCCGGCTCGGACACTTGAACCGACTCGTGAAGGCACGGGTTGAACCACGGAACGAGCCAGGAGTGCAGGTCCGCAGCCGTACACCGACGAACCCCGACTCCAGCGGACTTGAGGGCGATTTCCCATCGACGCACCACCTCGTCCAGTCTCCGCTCGGCCTGCTCGGGAGTCGTCTTGCTGTGCTCGTCTTCCCTGCGGTAAATGGTCGTTCTCACCCGTCGCAGGTGCCCTCTCCAAGGCGCTCCGGTGACGCGTTCGTCGCGAAACATCCCGTCCGCTTTGCTGATGCGTTGCACATGCCGTGCCATTTCCGTCCCGAATGTCGCGCTGTACTCGTGTGAGCGGGCGAAATCCGATCCGTAACTGTTGATTTGCCGAGCGACTTCCTCCAGTCCGGGATCGTCCTGAAGGAAGAACTGAATCACCCAGGGAGCGTTGGACTCCTCCGGGATCGAGTCGTTGATGGCGACCTGTACTGCATCGCGCGCCTGCGCAAGGAACTGTTCGCCGCGGCCGTCCGTGGCGACGGGTGAGAGTTCGAGCAAGGCGCCAACGCTCACGCCGTCCTCCAGCAGGAAGCACTGCGTGTCCTCGATGTACTCGACCCAAGGCAACAGGTCGGTGAAGGAATCCTCCCTCTCGTAGAGCCCTGCTACGGTCGCGG
>JAGWBL010000001.1 GCA_021295935.1 Pseudomonadales bacterium | reverse complement strand
GATCTCGCCGAGAAAGAACCACGAGGCGGATTACTCGTAGAGCACCAAGCTGTTCTTGCCTTGCCAGCCCAGACCGGCGTTCACGGCGACCGCCTTCTCCATGACAGGGGCCGAGTCGACAAACGCGCGATGCTGGCCCCCTGCTTCGGGCTGTATACGCGCAGCCAGCCGCGCCAATCTTGACCGGACGGTCTTGTGATAGTCTCTGCCGAGCGCATATCTCGAGACGTAGGCGCAGGCACTGTCCGCCAACACCTCCGGTGGCGGAGGCGTGAGATAGTCGATGCGAACCGAGATGATCCGGATCGTTCCCGGCACCAGCCTCTCAGGGTGCAGCCGCTTTTCGACATTCCTCTCCAGGTAGGACATCGTTCCCTGCATCCTCGCAGCGATCCAGCGACGGAATCTCGCCTCAGCGGATGCCAAGTCCACGTCGGTGACTCCAAGTTGCTGGAATCCCAGCTCCCGGGACCAACCCTCGATTCGACGCAACAGCGCTGAGTAGTCCATGCGCACATTTTCACAGGCTTACACCGCGGATGCATGTCGGAAGATCGACCATCGCGCAATTCACGCCCTGGGTGTGCCCGGGATCGAACTCATGCATCGGGCAGGTCGGTGCGCCTTCGGCGTGCTCCGGGAGTCTTGGCCGCACGCCCGTCACGTCACGGTCTGTTGCGGCGCGGGCAACAACGCGGGAGACGGATTCGTGCTGGCTGGACTGGCTCGCAGGGAGGGTCTCGCCGTCCAGGCGCTCGCCGAGTCCGTAGAGAGCTTCAGAGGCGATGCTCGCTCCGCCTACGAGTGGATGCTCGAGCAAGGCGTACGACCGACGAGCGCAGGGTCCATCAGCGGAGAGGTGGTGGTTGATGCACTCTTGGGAACCGGGGCGAAGGGACCGCCCCGAGCAGAGATCCAGGCGAGGATCGACGCCATCAGAGGCTCCGGGCGTCCCGTTCTGGCAGTGGACGTGCCGAGCGGAATCGATCCTTCCACCGGAGGCAAATTGACGGATCGTCCGGTGATTGCCGATGTGACAGCGACATTCGTGGGAGTCAAGCTCGGTCTCTTGACGGGAGAGGGTCCAAACTGCACCGGCGAGCTCCGTTACTTTGATCTCGACCTGCCGGCAACGGCGTTCGACAACATCGCCGGGATTCCTCTGATACCCATCGACGCCAGCGAGCGATGCTTGCCGGTTCGCCGAGCCGGAGCCTACAAGAACCAGCATGGCCACGTGCTTGTCGTGGCCGGCGGCAGGGGCATGGGGGGTGCGGCCACCCTGACCTCCTTGGCAGCTCTTCGAACGGGTGCGGGTCTCGTGAGCGTCGCCACCCACCAGAGTCATGCGCAGGCGGTTCTGGCGCGTTGTCCCGAAGCCATGGTCCACGGTGCAAGCCCTGAGGGGCCGGAATTGTCACACCTGTTGGATCGTGCCTCCGTGGTCGTGGTCGGTCCGGGCCTCGGCATGGACACGTGGGCCTCGGGCATGCTGTCCGGTTGCCTCGAGTCCAGCAAGCCGCTCGTGCTTGACGCGGATGCCCTGAACCTGCTTTCGAAGCAGGGCCAACAAGCTCCGAAGGGGTCCATTCTCACACCCCACCCCGGTGAGGCCGCCCGATTGCTGTCCCGATCTCCTGGCGACGTGCAAGCCGACAGATCAGCGTCAGCTGTCGAACTCTCCGTCCGCCACACGTCCACCGTGGCGCTGAAGGGTGCGGGAACCCTGGTTGCCAACGATGGGCATCTGCATGGCATCTGCGCAGTCGCCTGCGCCGCGCTTGCCACCAGCGGAAGCGGCGACGTCCTGGCAGGCATCATCGGCGCCACACGTGCCAATGCCCACTCACCTGCTACGGCAGCCAGCTTGGGAGTCTGGCTGCACGCCCAAGCAGGAATGCAGGCCCAGAGCAAGGCGGGCCGGAGAGCCGTAATCGCCGGAGACATCGTCAAGCGGATCCAGCCCTGGCCGGAGGAATCGCGGAGTTCGTGACCGCGTCCGTCCTCAGCCTCGCCAACGAGCGGGCAACACTCGAGTTCGGATCCAGGCTCGCACGTTCGCTGCAGGGTGAAGTCCTGTACCTGAACGGTCCGCTTGGAGCGGGAAAGACCTGCGTCGCACGCGGGATTCTCCGTGGGCTGGGTTACCGGGGAGCGGTCAAGTCCCCGACCTACACGCTGGTGGAGCCCTACGAGGTCGCGGGACGCGAGGTGTATCATTGGGACCTGTATCGCATCGTGAATCCGGCGGAACTCGAGTACGTCGGACTCGACGAGATGATGCGCGACGGCACATTGCGCATCGTGGAATGGCCGGATCGAGGCAAGGGAGTGCTTCCTCCGGCAGACATCGAGATCCTGATCGATGTGATCGGCAACGGTAGAAGGTTACGGATGACTGATGGCCGTGGACACAGCAAGCCAAACAGCTAGATCCCTAGCGCAGATCGCAACCCGCATCCTGGTCCTGGTTGCCGGACTGACGGTCCAATCCAACAGTTCGGACGACCCGGTCAACGAGTTCAAGGCGATCCGGGTCTCGGAGAACCCCAACTACACCCGCTTGGTGTTCGACATGGAGAGGCAGGCGCAGTTCGAGAGTCACGCGCTCACCAATCCCGCGCGGGTGTTCATCGACTTGCTGGACACGGTGGCGATCGGCGAGCTGGAGCCTCCCTCCATAGAAGGGACTCTGGTGCAGCGCGTTCGTCACGGATACAACAGGCCGACAGTCTACCGCGTGACCTTTGACCTGCATCATGCCTCGACTCACAACGAGTTCGTGCTGCCCCCCAACGGACCGTACGGACACCCACTTGTCATTGACATCTTTGAGGACAAGCCCGAACAGGACTGTGCCCGGAACGAGACCGTCGCTTCCGACGAGGGCAACGTCCTGGTCGTGGTTGACGCGGGACACGGAGGAGAAGATCCCGGTGCCGTGGGCGTGGGCGGAGTCCTGGAGAAGCATGTCACGCTGTCCATCGCCAACACCGTCGCCAAGACCTTGAATCAGTACGACGGATTCAAGTCTGTCCGCACACGCCACGGCGACTACGCCATCTCGCTTCGTGGCCGAAGAGAACTCGGACAGCAACAGAAGGCGCACCTGTTCGTGTCCGTCCATGCGGACTCGTTCCAGCGATCGTCCGCCCAAGGCGCGTCGGTATTCATGCTGGCCAAGGGCAAAGCGGACAGCGAACTGGCCAAGTGGTTGGCTCGCAACGAGAACCGTGCCGACATCAGCGGCGGCGTCGCAGACTGGATAAATCCCAATTGCATCACGGACGAGTCGATCAAGCAGGAAGTGGTGGAGATCCTCGGGGACAAGCAGAAGGACGCCACGGTGATCGCATCCGAGCGGGTGGGTCGATCGGTGCTGGACTCCATGGCGCGCGTCACCCGCATCCACCCCAAGAACCGGGTGACCGACTCGCCATTCGCGGTTCTCCGATCCACGTCCGTTCCCTCCATCCTGGTCGAAACAGGGTTCCTGTCCAACCCCACCGAGGCGAAGAAGCTCTCGACCAAGAGCCACCAACGCAAGGTCGGCATCGCCATCGCGGAGGGCATCCGCGCGTACTTCTGCGCCAATCCTCCATGGCGCACGCGGATTCAGCAGGATCGGCAGATCTGCAGAAGCCAGCTGCTCACTCACGTCGTCCAGCAAAGCGATACACTCTCCCGCATCGCGAGAGCCTACGGCGTGACCGTGCGCGACCTGCAGCGCGCCAACGGACTCAAGAACGATGTCATCACCGTCGGAGATGTACTGACCATCCCGCGTCTCTCGGAGGGATAGACCTGCGGATCAAGCTGCTCGGCGATCGGGTCTCCAATCAGATCGCCGCGGGCGAAGTCGTCGAGCGCCCGGCGTCCATCGTCAAGGAACTGCTGGAGAACAGTCTCGACGCCGGTGCTACGCGAATAGACATTGCCGTGGAGCAGGGCGGCATCCGCAAGATGGCGGTGACCGACAACGGCAGCGGCATCCATTCCGAGGACCTTGCGTTGGCGGTCGAGCGGCATGCCACCAGCAAGATTCGGGACGCCGACGATCTGAGCCGGATCGTCACCTTGGGATTCAGAGGCGAAGCGCTCGCGAGCGTCGGCGCTGTGGGCCGGCTGTCCATCGTCTCCAAGACGAAGAGCGCTTCGATGGCGTGGTCGATTGCGGTGGAGGGAGGAGCACGATCGGATCCGGAGCCCGCATCCCGCGGAACGGGCACCACCGTATCGGTTCGGGACCTGTTCTACAACACGCCAGCACGCCGCAAGTTCCTGAAGAGCGAGCGCGTGGAGCTGTCGCACATCTCGGATGTGGTCCGTCGCCTCGCGCTGGTTGCTCCGGGTTGCGGCATGACACTGGCCAACGAGCACCGGGAGCTGCAGAGATTCAACGAGACGGACGACCCCTCGGAACGCGTCGGCAAGGTGGTCGGCGGAGACTTCCTGCGCGAGAGCATCGAAGTCAGCGTCAGGCGCAACGATCTGCAACTGGCAGGCTGGATCGGTCTGCCGACTCACAGCCGGGCCACCTCCAGTCGCCAGTTCTTCTTCGTCAACGGCCGATGGGTGCAACATCCGATCGTCGCCGTCGCCATCCGTCAGGCCTACAAGGACGTGATGTTCCACGGCAGACACCCGGTGTTCGTGCTGAACCTCGAGCTTCCCCCCGACGAAGTGGATGTCAACGTCTCGCCAACGAAGAGCGAAGTCAGGTTCCGTGAAGCCGCGCGCATTCGCGACTTCATCTTCGGCGGCCTCGCTCGGGAACTGCGTGCGCCAGCTACGGCGGAGACCACATCGACGTTCGTGTTCGACGGCACGTCGCCCTCGGATGTCCCCAACTTGGCGACTCAGACATCGCTCCGGGTTCCAGAAGTGGCAGAAACCTCGTTCCCGACCGCGCAGTCACATGCCGCCCTCCGACATGGTCTCGACCTTGAAGCCCGGGACGAACCGGATCTTCCGAAGCCGGCGCCGGACAGCTGCCCCGCCCTTGGAGTGGCCATCGGTCAGTTGCACGGCGTATACATCCTCGCTCAGAACAGGGAAGGGCTGGTGGTCGTCGACATGCATGCCGCGGCCGAACGCATCACGTACGAACGGCTGAAGCGGCAGCGCGATCGATCCGAAGTTCGCTCGCAACGCCTGCTGGTTCCCGTGCATATGGAGGTTGGAGAGGACGAAGCCGACGCCATCGACCAATCGACCGCCGCGCTCAAGCGGATTGGAGTGATCGCGCATCGAGTTGGCAAGCGCTCCATAAGCATCCGCGAGGTGCCTGCCGCGCTGGTCTCTTCCGACATCGAGTCGCTGCTGAGGGACTCGATCGACGAACTGAGGTCCGACGGTATCCTGCACTCCCTTCGAGACCACCAGGACGAGATGCTCGCCACTTTCGCGTGCCATCACTCCCTCCGGGCCAACAAGCAGCTCACGATCGACGAAATGAACGGGTTGCTTCGAACCATGGAACGAACGCCGCGAGCGGGACAGTGCAACCACGGTCGACCTACGTACTACCTGCACACCCTTCCGGACCTGGACAAGCTCTTCCTGAGGGGACGGTAGTTCCCCGTCGCTCGGATTGACGTTGGCATCGCCCGGGGACCAGGATCGGCAGATATGGACGCTCATGGGGCCTACCGCATCCGGAAAGACCGCCGCTGCCTTGGCGCTTGCCGACGCACACAACGTGGCGATCGTGAGCGTGGATTCCGCTATGGTGTTCCGAGGTCTCGACATCGGAACGGCCAAGCCTTCGAACACGATCCGGCGGGTCCACCCCCATGCGCTGGTGGACGTCAGGAATCCCAGCGAGTCCTTCTCGGCGAGCGACTTCCTCGCTGAAGCCGATTGCGCAGTTCTTCGGGCTTTCGATTCTGGCAGGCTGCCGCTGCTGGTCGGCGGCTCGATGTTGTATTTTCGGGCGTTTCGCGAGGGACTGACACCCCTGCCCGCAGCTTCTCCTGAGTTTCGGGCAGACTTGAAGCGTCGTGCCGCGGAGCGCGGCGTGTCCGCCTTGCACGAGGAACTGGCAGGCATCGACCCCGAGTGCGCTTCGGGCATCGATCCCAACAACTACTCACGCATCGAACGGGCCTTGGAAGTTGAGGCGCTAACCGGCAAGCCGTTGTCCGCTTGGTGGAAATCAAGCCCCGGCGTCCCGGCAACGCAAAGGCACGGCGCCCGTCTTGTTGAGTTCGCGATCACCGAGCTTTCGCGAGAGAGACTGCACCAGCGCATCAGCACTCGACTGGACCGAATGCTTGCGGACGGATTCGTCGACGAGGTCGCGGCCTTGCTCGAGCAACCCGATGTCACACCGGAGTCGCAGGCCATGCGCTCAGTCGGCTACATGCAAGTCTGCAGCCACCTGCAAGATTGCAGCGAGTCGACCGATCTGCTTCGCGAACGAGTGCTGGCGGCCACCCGACAAGCAGCCAAGCGCCAATTGACTTGGCTGCGACGTTGGCCCGAAGTGGAGGCTAGGCTACGCCTGGATCCCGAGACCGCCGCCGAACAGCTCGCCGAGGAGTTCCGAAGCATCGATGGGTGAGCAGGCCTGGAGAAATCGCCGCCCTCGCGCATCAAACCGTAAGCGGAGTCTTTCCGCGATCATCACCAAAACTGCGAGATTCCATTGATGGATGCGATCAGCGGTCTGTTCGACCGACCGAAGTCTGCTCGGTGCGCCATCCTCGTCTCCCTCCGACTCGGAAGAGGCCACTCCGAGCACGATCCCCGGGAGCTCGCCGAGCTGGTGCGATCCGCGGGTTTGCAGGTGGCGGAGAGTCTCGACGTGCGCCGCGCGGCCCCCGATCCTGCCCTGTGCCTGGGCAAGGGCAAGGTCGACGAACTCAAGCTCCTGGGCCAGGAGTGCGGGGCGGACGCCCTGATCATCGACCGAGAGCTATCGGCCACCCAGCAACGCAATCTCGAGAAGGCCCTGGCCATGCGGGTCATGACCCGAACCGAACTGATCATCTACATATTCTCGCTCAGAGCGCGAACGCACGAAGGCAGGCTGCAGGTGGAACTGGCGGCGCTCCGCCATGCCCAGACCCGAATCACCGGTGGATGGTCTCATCTGGACAGGCAGCGCGGCGGCGTGAATCTGCGTGGTGTTGGGGAAAGCCAGCTGGACATCGATCGCCGACTTGTATCGCACCGCGTTGGCGTCACGCGCCAAAGGCTGGACCGCGTGCGACGCCAGAGAGCGACGCAACGGCGACTTCGCACCCGCTCCGAAGTTCCACAGGTTGCGCTCGTCGGCTACACCAATGCGGGCAAGTCGACCCTGTTCAACCGCTTGTGCGAGTCGGAGGCCTACGCTGACGACCGACTGTTCGCGACGCTCGACGCCACGATGCGAATGACCCGGATCGAGGGTGTCGGCCCCATTGTGGTCTCGGATACCGTAGGGTTCATCCGCAATCTTCCGGTGCATCTCGTCGACGCGTTCCGATCTACCTTGGAAGAGGTGGCGAACGCCGACCTCCTTTTGCACGTGATCGATTCCTCCTCGCCCGATCTCGAAGTGATCCGCGGAAGCGTGATGGAAGTTCTCTCGGACTTGGGCGCCGACGCCATCCCGTTGATCGAGGCGTTCAACAAGTCCGACTTGCCCGACGCGCTCGATACGGCCGCTTCAGGCCAGCGCGTGGCGATCAGTGCCAGGACCGGGGCAGGAATCGCATCTCTCCGCTCCCTCGTCTCCCGTTTCCTGGGCAACAGCGCGCGGGTGTTGCAGGTGCACGTCGAACCCTCTGCCGCCAAGACCCGTTCCTGGCTCTACGACCTGGACGCGGTGGTCGGCGAGACCGTCAATGATGACGGAAGCATGGATCTGGAGATTCGCATCAGCCGCAGGCACCTGCCGAGGCTGGAAGCCGTCGACGGAGTGTGGTTGCGCTGAATGGAATGACGCATCAAACGATAAACCCCTCGCGACTTCCGAAGCCCGGATCGGCATGCTCGCGTCGTGTCTGGGGCCAGGTCGAAGCGTTCCGATCGCTTTGCCATAACCTTGCGCGCTTTCTTAGAATGCCTCCAGTCTCTAAAGGAAATCAACTATGTCATGGAACGATCCTGGCAATCGCAGCCAGGACCCTTGGGGAGACCGGGGACCGCCCGATCTCGACGACGCGTTCCGCAAGCTGAAGGCCCAGTTCGGGTCCATTTTCGGAGGCTCCGGCGATTCCGGTGCCGGCAAGAGCAAGAAGTTCTTCCAGAACCGTCGATTCTGGGGATTCCTGCTCCTTGTGCTCGTGCTCGGATGGGCCGCGTTGGGCATCTACACGGTCGACCAGCAAGAACGTGGGGTCGTGTTCCGCTTCGGCAAGGTCCAGCACACGCTGACCCAGCCGGGGTTGCGATGGAATCCGCCCATCGTTGACGTCGTGGAAAAGGTCAATGTCACCCGCGTCAACTCCCTCGAGCACAGCTCCCAGATGCTCACCGAAGACGAGAACATCGTCGCCATCAATCTCGTGGTCCAGTACAAGGTCAGCGAGCCGATCAAGCACGTGGTGGACATCCGCAATCCGCGGCAGAGCCTCGAGAATGCGACCGAGAGTGCACTGCGCCACGTGGTCGGCAGTTCGGCCATGGATGCGGTGATCACCGAAGGACGAGAGGCGCTGGCGTTCGAAGTTCAGGACCGTTTGCAGAACTACATCGACCTCTACCAGACCGGCATCAACGTGTTCAAGGTCAACATCGACAGCGTGGGCCCGCCGGGAGAGGTGCAGGACGCCTTCGACGACGTCCAGAAGGCGAAGGAGGACGAGGTCAGGTTCCGGAACGAAGCCAACGCCTATCTGGAACAGGTGGTTCCTGAGGCGCGTGGCGAGGCCCAGCGCATGATCGAGAACGCCAACGCCTACCGCGAGGAACAGATAGCGAACGCGCGGGGCGAGGCCGACCGCTTCACCAAGCTTCTCGCGGAGTACCAGCTGGCGAAGGACGTCACTCGAATCCGTCTCTACCTGGAAGCCATCGAAGCGGTCTACGCCAACAGCGGCAAGGTCATGGTCGATGTTGGACAGAGCCTCAACGTGCTCAACCTGCCGCTGGATCAGCTCCAGAAATCCATGGGCGACGGTCCTGCGCGCCAGGCTGCCGACAGGGCCCTGGAGACGCTCTCCGGAACCTCGAACAGAACCGGGTCGACCGGCCGCGGCGAAACCGGTCGCACCGGACGATAGGAGACAGATATGACTGCCAAGACCGTCGTCACCTTGGTCATCATCGCGGTCCTCGGGGTGCTGCTGATTGATGCCGTTTACGTCGTGCATTCCCGCGATCGCGCCATCCTCCTGGAGTTCGGCGCCGTCAAGCGACCCGACCTGAATCCAGGACTCGGCTGGAAGATCCCCATCGCGCAGCGCGTGCTGCGCTTTGACGGGCGGGTGCTGACACTGGATTCGGAGCCCCAGCGGTATTTCACCGTCGAGAAGAAGCCCCTGCTAGTGGACTCGTTCGTGAAGTGGCGGATCGGCGACGTCTCGGCTTACTACACCGCCACGTTGGGAGACGAGGCCCGGGCGATGTCCATCCTCTCCGACCGCGTAAACGAGGGGCTGAGGAACCAGATCGGACGTCGCACCATGCACGAAGTGATCTCGGGTGAACGAGACCAGTTGATGCAGGAGCTGACGCAGGCGCTCGACGCCGCACTGGCTTCGGAGACGGGCATCGACGTCATCGATGTGCGGGTCAAGCGCATCGACTTGCCGACGGAGGTTTCGCTCGCTGTGTTCGACCGCATGAATTCCGAGCGTGAGATCGAGGCGCGTCAATACCGTGCGACCGGACAGGAGCTCGCCATCGGCATTCGCGCCGATGCCGACAAACAGCATGTGGTGATCCGCGCCAACGCCTACAAGGAAGCAGAGCAGATTCGAGGGGACGGTGACGCTGAAGCGACGCGAATCTACGCCGAAGCCTACGGCATGGATCCGGACTTCTACGAGTTCTATCGCAGCATCAACGCGTACAAGACCGTGTTCGCCGAGGAGCGGCAAGAATCATGGCTGGTCTTCGATCCCTCCAGCGAGTTCTTCAAGTTCCTGAAGGCAGACGGCCTCGACTAGGAGCTCGAGCGTTTCCCTACCGACCGGACCTGCTGATGCCGGGCTGCAGGACACGGGAAGCAAGCAACAGCAGCGCAAGGGACGCAGCGTGGTGTTCGTCGGCGCGCAGTGGGGCGACGAAGGCAAGGGCAAGGTCGTTGACGTCCTGAGCGAGCGCGCTCAGGCGGTGGTGAGGTTCCAGGGAGGGCACAACGCCGGACACACCATCTATGTAGACGGAGTCAAGACCGTCCTTCACCTGATCCCCAGCGGGATCCTGCGTCCGGATGTGCTGTGCGTTATTGGAGGAGGGGTCGCCGTCAGCCCAACGGACCTCCTGAACGAAATCGCGGATCTGGAACGCCAGGGAGTCAGGGTTCGGGACAGGCTCACGATCGCACCGACGTGCCCCCTGATTCTCCCGCTGCACCGGGAACTGGACCTGGCGCGGGAACGCAGGAGGGGCAACGATCCCATCGGAACGACAGGTCGGGGCATCGGTCCAGCGTACGAGGACAAGGTCGCCCGCAGGGCCGTTCGCGTGGCCCACTTGCTCGACCGCACCTGCCTCAGGGAAGCCTTGGCGGAAGTGTCCGACTATCACAATTTCCTGCTGGAGAACTACTATCGATGGACCCCGGTGGACATCGGATCGATGGAAGCGGAACTGGAACGGTTGGCTTCCACTCTTTCACCGATGGTCCGGGATCCAGTCCCGGAACTTGCCCGGATCAGGACGTCGGGAGGCTCCATCCTGTTCGAGGGGGCACAAGGAACCATGCTCGACTTGGACCACGGAACCTATCCCTACGTGACTTCATCCAACACGACCGCAAGCGCCGCGCTGTCCGGCGCCGGAGTGGGGATGCGGGACATCGATGCCGTCTACGGCATCACCAAGGCGTACACGACCCGCGTGGGCTGGGGCCCGTTCCCCACCGAGCTTGACGATCCGGTTGGCGAGAGTCTGGCAAGGCGGGGACGGGAGGCAGGCGCCACCACCGGCCGGGCCCGGCGTTGCGGCTGGCTCGATGCCGTCGTCTTGCGCCATTCGGTCAAGCTCAATGGATTGGGGGGGCTTTGCCTGACCAAGCTGGATGTGCTGGACGGCATGGAGGAGCTAAAAATCTGCGTCAGCTACCGACATCCACGCATGCGCGACCCGACAATCTGGCTCGACCCGACCCTGTTGTCCGAATGCGAGCCCATTTACGAAACCCTGTCGGGCTGGACCGAGCCCACCACCGGCACACGGGATTTCCTCGCCCTGCCAGAATCCGCCCAGAGCTACGTTCGCAAAGTCGAGGAGCTGGCAGGCGTGCCAGTGGTCTTCCTCTCCACCGGCATGGAACGCAAGGACTGCATCCAGCTGAAGGAGATTCTGTGAGAACAACGCGCAGGGAACCCATCCATGATTGACGCGAAGTTGCTTGACCTTCTGGTCTGTCCTGTCACCAAGGGCAGGCTCCACTACAAGCAGGCGCAGGACGAGCTCTGGTGTCAAGAGAGCGGTCTCGCCTACCCGATACGAGACGACATCCCCGTGATGATCGAGTCCGAGGCGCGCAGGCTTTCCGATCGCGAACGCAACTCGTTGTTGCTGGTCGAGACGAAGCGTTGACGCCTACGGCCATCGCTTGAGCGACGTGGCAAAGAAGCAGGAGTTGCAAGCGACCGGCGGGAGATCGTCTCAGGTGTCAGCGAGGTGGGTGCATCCTTCGGCGCGCGATCGGAAATTCCGCGCATGGCCGAGGACCGGGCGCCCGGAACCGATCGGGACCTTGGTGCCGGGAAGAGGACTCGAACCTCCACGGAGCAACGCTCCACTAGCACCTGAAGCTAGCGTGTCTACCATTTCACCACCCCGGCATCGCCGCGGACTTTACTATAGAAATTGGACGCCCGAAAACGCGCGGCATTGCACATTGCAGTTCGCGTGTCGCCCATGAGGTCGGAGAACGTTCCATGCTGTCCGGAAATCAGTCGATGGATGCGCGCGCTCGCTCTGATTCTCATCGCTGCCCATATGCCCCAAGCGTGTCGCGCGACGACCGAACTGCACCATGCCTCGTAGGCGGCCCGATCGTGCCACTGCCGATGACATCAAGCGTCTACTTGCGGGCTCGGAACCCCTGCCGTTCGGCCTCATTGCGGCAAGGCTCGGATCGGGACGGGGACTGAAGTCCGCGCTGTCCGACCTCCGCGACGACGGGCGAGTCGCCTACGAGTCCGGCCGATACGCGTGGAAAGACCCCGAAGCATCACAGTCGCACGCCGAACCTCCCTCACGTGCCCACCGCAGGGTCGCGGGCCGTCCAATGCTGGGGGCCAAGCCACGCGCCATCATCTGCGTGCTTCGTAGACCAAGGCGCGTCCTTGAGGCAGTTCCGCTGATTCCGTCCAAGGACCTGCGTTCCATCCGCGTGTTCGAAGCCTGCGGCTGCAGTGTGGGAGATGTCGTGGAGATGAGCGTTGCAACCGGCACGGGTTTCCCCCGGGGACGAATCGTCGACGCCTGGTGCGGCGAACTGGGCGCGGACGCGATCTCGGACATCGTCTGCAAAGCCGCTGGCATTTGCGACCGGCGGCCAGGTGGACTGACCCGTGCCGCACGGGACGCGTCAGCTCTCCCTTCTGCACCGGACGGCAGGGAGGACTTGCGCAATGTGCCATTCGTCACCATAGACGGCGACGACGCCAGGGACTTTGACGATGCCGTCGCCGCCCGGGAGAGGAGCGGCGGCTGGGAACTGCTTGTCGCTGTTGCCGACGTGTCTCACTACGTGCCTTCGGGCAGCGATCTGGACACCCTCGCTCGTGAACGCGGCAACTCCACGTACTTTCCGACTCGCGCCGTGCCCATGCTCCCAGAAGCGCTCTCGAACGGGATCTGTTCGCTCCGGCCGCGGGAAGACCGACTGGCGGTGGTTTGCACGTTGCAGGTGAATGCCAGAGGCCGCATCCAAAGCTTCCGATTCGAGCTCGCGCGCATTCGCTCCCGGGCTCGCCTCACCTACCGCGAAGCCGGGCGCTTGCTGAGACTCGGTGCAGGTGCGGGGATCGACTCCGCACTGCGCTCGTCTCTCACCTGCCTGCATGAGGCAACATGCGCATTGGCTCTCGCGAGAAAGGCGCGCGGAGCAATCAGTCTTGAGCTTCCGGAATACAAGCCGAGACTCGAGGACGACCGTCCGGTGGACATCCACGCGGAGCCGCGATCCGAAGCGCATGCCCTGATCGAAGAGGCGATGATCGCGGCCAACGTGGCGGCAGCCGAGCTTCTTGAAGGGAGCCCTTCGGCGCCTCTGTACCGAGTCCATCCCGGTCCTTCGGAGAGCGACTACCGCGAACTCAGATCGATCTTTCTTGCCCGGAACTGTTCGTTGCCAAGCCACTCGGACATGCGTTCCGCCTTCGTTCAGGCGGCGCAGGCCTCCGAGAACTTCGGTCCAGCGAACCATGTTTTCCAATCCTTGCTGATCAAGGCGATGCAGAAGGCGGAATACTCCCCGACCAACGCCGGTCATTTCGGGCTTGCGCTGGAACGCTACCTGCACTTCACCTCTCCCATCCGTCGGTATCCCGATCTCTACAACCATCGACTTCTCAAGGCCAAGTTGTCAGGCAAGCAAATGTCGGCGAAGTTGATCCAGCAAGCGGCATCCCTCGGCTGGCACACCAGCGACACGGAACGACGCTCAGCAACGGCGGAACGTGTCGCCACAAGATGGCTTGCAAGCCAGACGCTGGTGGCGCGATGCGGTGAAGTGCTGGTGGGTGCCGTGAGCGGCGTGCAGCCGTTCGGTGTGTGCGTGCAGATCGACGATTGCGGTCTGCAGGGGTTGGTGCACAGGTCCTGTCTCCATCCCGACCAGTACATTGCGAATGGCAGCACGCTCCGAGCTGCGAACTCGGGTCGAGAGTTGACAATTGGAGATCGTGTCCGCGTCAAGCTCGCGAACGTCGAACCTCCGACGGCCTCGCTGGACTTGCGACTCGTGTCGCACCCTCTCACGCGCACCGCTTGGCGGAGTCATTCAAACTAGCGCGATGGCGAATCCCGATTCAGTGGTGTTCGGCATCCATGCCGTGGCGGCGGTGGTGCGCGACCACCCAGAGCGAGTCCGTCGTGTCCTGGTGGAGTCAAAGAAGAACGATCCCCGCCTATCCGCACTGTGCGAGAAAGCCAAGCAACAGGGACTGACAGTCACCAAGGCCAAGCGAGGCGAATTGGCGCGCCGATCCGAAGGAGGAACCCACCAAGGTGTTCTTGCAGTCTGCGACGAGGTCGAATTGGCGGACGAAGCAGATCTGCGCAGCCTGCTCGACAAAACGGACGACCCGCTTGTGCTTGCCATTGACGGAGTCGAAGATCCCAGGAACCTCGGGGCCTGCCTGCGATCTGCCGACGCCGCCGGGGTGGCGGCCGTGGTGTTGCCGAGAAGCAGGCGCCCGTCGGTGACGGGAGCGGTGCAGAAGGCTGCTGGAGGATCGGCGTCCACGCTCTTCCTTGCGGAAGTTCCGAATCTGGTTCGCGCACTCGCAAACATGCGACGCATGGGAATCCACGTCACGGGAACGTGCCAGGATGCGCCGGATCTGTACGCGAACGCACACCTGGAGGGACCGTCCGCCATCGTGGTGGGCGGCGAACACAAGGGCCTCAGGCGTCTGACGCGCGAGACCTGCGACCAGCTCGTGAGGATCCCGATGTTCGGATCGGTGGCAAGCCTCAACGTTTCTGTGGCAGCCGGGTTGCTCCTCTACGAGGCGCGGCGTCAGCGTGGATGGCCAACCTCCAGCTCTCAGGGGAGGGCAGGATCCCTCGAGGTTCCCTCTCCGATCAATTCGCCTTAGCTCGCGAATCCGCCTCGACATTCGATCAAGCCATTCTGGTTCCAGAAACAAGGAGGACTCGGCGAGGACATGATCCGGTGCCGGAACGCCAGTGCGCCGAGTTCCTCGCTTGCGTCGGGCATGCACGAATCTCGAGTGCCATCCCCGCCCCGATCCACGTGCGTGCGGAGGCCCCTCCCGTGCGGCGGATCGCAGGGGAGTAGAATGCACTCGCCCGAGCGGGCGACCACTTTCACGACACTCCTTGCTCCATCGCGGCGGTAGCGCGTTGCGAGGGGCTCGTTCCAAAGGGAGAACTGCATGCGGCACTACGAAATCGTGTTCATCGTGCATCCGGACCAGAGCGAGCAGGTCACGGGCATGATCGATCGATACCGACAACTCGTCGAACGGGACGGTGGCAATATCCACCGCTGCGAGGACTGGGGACGACGACAGCTCGCGTACCCCATCGCCAAGATCCACAAGGCGCACTACGTGCTGCTCAACATCGAGGTCGAACAGCACACCCTTGCCGAGCTCGAGAGCGGATTCCGTTTCAACGACGCCGTGCTTCGAAGCCTCACCATCCGACGCAACCGAGCAGAGACCGGCAATTCCAAGATCTACGAGGAAGCGCTTAGGGAACAACAGAAGAAGCTCGAGCGGGAGCAGCGGCAGAAAATGGAACTCGAGTCTCGTCGCAAGGAACTGGAACAGGCTCATGCCTCCAAGTCCAAGGCGGAGACTGCGGTCAAGGCGGCCGACGCTGAGGAATCCGAGCCATCCAAGCCAGCTGCTGAGGCGTCCAGCGAGGCGACAGCCGATCAGGAACCTGATTCCGCCGGTGGATCGGAAAGCGCGGTAGTCGAGGACCCCGCGGAGAAGGCTGCGGAGGAGAGTTTGGAAGAGCCTGCAGGCGCTGCTGAACCTGGACAGGCGGACGATTCCGTTCCAGAGGACGCGGATGATCCCGAGAAGACCGAGAAGGAACGGCCAGCAGAGGGTTCCGCACCCGATGAGGCGGCAACCGACGAAGCGGAAACGGAGACCGACTGAAATGGTGAGACAGTATCGACGCCGGCGCAGCTGCCGGTTCACCGCTGAGGGGATCACCGAGATCGACTACAAGGATCTCGACCTGATCAAGCAGTACGTCACCGAAACGGGCAAGATCGTTCCTGCGCGCATCTACGGCACCCGCGCCAAGTACCAACGTCAGCTGGCGCGTGCCGTCAAGCGAGCGCGCTACCTCGCGCTGCTACCCTATACCGACCTCCATCAGTAGGGAAGCGACCATGAGAGTGTTGCTGCTGGAGCAAGTCGAAAACCTGGGCAACCTCGGCGACGAGGTGAGGGTGCGCAATGGCTACGCCCGCAACTATCTGATTCCCCAGCGCAAGGCTTTGCGAGCGAACGACGAGAACCGCAAGCGGTTCGAGGAGCAGCGAGCTGAACTCGAAGAAGCCGCCATCAAGAAGCTCCACGGAGCGGAGAAGCGGGCCGCTCAACTACTCGATCGGAGCATCACGATCTTCGCTCGCGTCGCAAGCGAGGAGAGGCTGTACGGATCCATAGGGCCGCTGGAGATCTCCCGCGAGCTGGAAGCCCAAGGCATCGAGGTTCACAAGAGCGAAATCCAGATGCCGGAAGGACCCCTGCGAAAGGTCGGAGAGTACATCGTCACCGTGCATCTGCACGCCGGCGTGAGCGCGGAACTGGGGGTCATCGTCGAGCCGGAATAGGACGGAGTCACCCACTCCTTGTCCACGGCTTGTTCCCAGGTTCCTCGACGTTTTCCCGTTCCATCGGGTGGAATCCGGGCTTCGCGGCCCCATCGCCCTCCTCCAGCGCCGACACCTGTTGACAATTGCTAACAAACTGTCGATAGTCTCTCTGTAGCAGGTCGACAACCCTCTCCCGCGATGGCCATTTCCGAGTTTCCGCGCGCCGTGCCGCGCGATCGTCAAGTGCCCCACGATCTCGATGCCGAGATGGCAGTACTGGGCAGCCTGATGACCTGCGGCGAGTTCGAAGCCTGGGATCTGCTCCAGGACGCGCTGCAGGAAGAGGACTTCTTCCTGCCGGAACATCGAACGCTCTTTGGCGCCTTCGCTCGCCTCGCGGAAAGGGCGGCACAGATGAATCGCATCGCGGTTCTGGACGAATTGCGATCCCACGGTGAAGTCGACAAGGCCGGTGGCCCTGACTACCTTGCCATTGTGGAATCGTCCACCGTCGGATGGCGGGGCGTCCGTGGTCACGCGAAGATCGTCGCTTCCCTCGCTACCCGAAGACGCCTGATTCGAGTGGCCAACGACATCCAGTCGATGGCTTTCGAGCCCGGCGATCTGACGCCGGACCAACTCTTGCAGAGAGCGGATCAGGAGCTGCTGAAGATCGCGGCCGATCGTCTGACCGGCGACGAACCGGTTGACGTCACCACCCTGCTGCAGGCGGCCGTCCAGAGGGTTCGCGACATCCACGAACAACCCGGCCTGCTCACAGGCGCGCCCACCGGCTGGAAGGCCCTGGACAACATGACCTCAGGTTTTCAACCCGGCGACCTCGTCGTGCTTGCAGCGCGGCCGGCCATGGGCAAGACCGCCATGGCGCTCAACATTGCCGAGCAGCTGGTCATGCGGGATGCCGCCAAGCCGGTGCTTTTCTTCTCGCTCGAACAGCCCCGGGAACAACTGGCCCTGCGGCTCATTTCGTCACTAGGGAGGATCGATCTCTCGAAACTCAGGAACGGCTATTACCACGTCGAGGACCAAGCGCGTGTGGGCCATGCGGCCACCTTGATGGCTGACAAGCCTCTTTACTTCGATGACAGTTCGCTCGCGACTCCGAACTATGTGCGGACGCGGGCCCGCCGCATCTGGCGCGAGCAAGGCGGCCTCGCCCTGATCGTCGTGGACTACTTGCAGTTGATGACGAGCGCCGGCAAGCATGAGACACGTACGCTCGAGATCAGCAGCCTGACGCGGGACCTGAAGTCAATCGCACGCGAGCTGGAAGTGCCCGTCCTCGCGCTTGCGCAACTGAATCGAGACCTGGAGAAGCGTACCGACAGGAGGCCTAGACTCGCGGACCTCCGGGAGTCCGGCAGCATCGAGCAAGACGCCGACATTGTGATGTTCATCTATCGGGACGAAGTCTACAACCCCAACAGCCGCGACAAGGGTATCGCGGAGTTGTCCCTGGCCAAGCAGCGCAATGGCCCCATCGGCAAAGTGATCCTCTCGTTCGTGAAGGAGATCACCAAGTTCGAGCCCGCTCCGGACGAGTACGGGGAGCTGGGAGACGACGAAGGCGACAACATGGCGCTTGATGACCAGATCTGATGGCGAAGACGCAAGTCGCCTACGTCTGTTCGGAATGCGGGGCCGACTACGCCAAGTGGCAGGGCCGGTGCACGACCTGCAACGAGTGGAACACCCTGCAGACATTCAGGATTCCCAAGCAAGCAGGCCCTTCGGACGTCTCGCAAGACGTCGGATTGCGCGGAGACGCCGAAGCCGTCCAGTCTCTTGAACGCGTTCGCACCGAACTGGCGCCACGCATGCGCACCGGCTTCGGCGAGCTTGACCGGGTGCTCGGCGGAGGACTCGTGCCTGGCAGCGTCGTTCTGATCGGAGGTGATCCGGGCGCCGGGAAGTCCACGCTCTTGCTGCAGGTCGCGGCTCGACTCTCCGGCGAGCTGCCATGCCTGTACGTCAGCGGCGAGGAATCAATCCAGCAGATCGCCACGCGAGCCAGTCGTTTGCAGATCATCGCGCCCAAGCTCCGGCTCGTCTCCGCGACTCACGCGGAAGCAATGGTCGAGCTTGTCAGGAAGGAAGCGCCCCGCATTGTGATCGTGGACTCGATTCAGGTGGTGCATACCGACCGCGCCGAGAGCTTTCCAGGAAGCGTCACCCAGGTTCGGGAATCCGCGGCCCTGCTCACGCGACTGGCCAAGCAGAGCAACGCCGCGTTCGTGCTCGTGGGGCATGTCACCAAGGAGGGCAGTCTGGCGGGCCCGAAGACGCTGGAACACATGATCGATTGCTCCCTCATGCTCGACGCTCCGGCGGGAAGCAGGTATCGCACCCTCAGGAGCGTCAAGAACCGCTTCGGGGCGGTCAATGAAATCAGCGTCTTCGCCATGACCGATCACGGACTGCGCGAGGTTCGCAACCCTTCTGCCATCTTCCTCGAGAGGTCGGGCGAGCCTGCCGCGGGCAGCGTGGTCACGACGACCTGGGAAGGCACACGCCCGCTGCTCGTCGAAATCCAGGCGCTGGTCGACGACGCACAGGCAGGCTATCCGCGACGGGTCGCGGTCGGGTTGGACCAGCACCGCCTCACCATGCTGCTTGCGGTGCTCCATCGACACTGCGGCATCTCCATCGCGGACCAGGATGTCTTCGCCAACGTCACTGGAGGGGTGCGAGTCGCGGAGACCGGCGCAGACTTGGCCTTGCTCGCATCGGTCTACTCCAGTTTTCGGAACTGTGTGCTTCCCTCGGGGTTGGTGGTGTTCGGAGAACTCGGCCTCACTTCCGAAGTGCGTCCAGTTGCCAACGGCCAGGAACGCATCGCGGAAGCGACCAAGCATGGATTCGATCATGCCATCGTCCCCGATGCCAACCGTCCGCGCACCAAGACTTCCGGCATGCGAGTGGATGCTGTGAGCTCTCTCAAGCAGGCGCTTGACTTGATTCACGACGTGGCGGGAAACACGGACTAGCGGCCCGGGAACTGTCGGTCCCGTACAAGCTCGAACTCG
This sequence comes from Pseudomonadales bacterium, assembly GCA_021295935.1. Taxonomy (GTDB): domain Bacteria; phylum Pseudomonadota; class Gammaproteobacteria; order Pseudomonadales; family Azotimanducaceae; genus Bin55. Next base: position 5,088 of record JAGWBL010000001.1, on the reverse strand, counting down.
CTTTCCCTTGCCCGTCCACGGAGAGCGATCCAGCGCCGGAGCCTGCTCGTTCTCCCGGAATCCCACGCAGGGCGAAGCCTACAATGCCCTTCGCCGGCGCGGTTCCCGAGGGAAATGGCCCAGATGTCGCAAACCGAAATAGAGAGGCTCGAGCAGCAGGTCTCGGAACTCCTGAAACGTCTCCACGAAGCGAGACGCGATCCTGAACTGGTGGAGGTGCCCAACTACTCGTTCCAGACCGCCGATGGCGAGACACGTCTTTCCGAACTGTTCGGGAACCACGTACGTCTCTTCGCCATCCACAACATGGGCCAAGGCTGCCGGTACTGCATGCTTTGGGCGGACGGATTCAACGGCATACTGCCGCACTTGGAATCGGCCATGAGCGTGGTGCTGCTTTCCAAGGATCCGCCCGACGTTCAACGGCGGTTTGCCGGCTCGCGAGGATGGAGGTTCCGGCTTGTTTCCCACGCCGGATCGGACTACCTCCGAGAACAGAACGTCTCGCCCCAGTGGGAGAACTGCCCTGGGGCTGTGGTCTACCAGAAGAAGGACGGAAAGATCTTCCGGCGCGCCAAGTGCGTCTTCGGACCTGGCGACGTCTATTGTTCCATGTGGAACATCCTTGCGCTTGGCGGATTCGGCGAAGAGGACTGGGTTCCCCAGTATCGGTACTGGCAACGCCCGGACAAGCTTGACGACGGTGGCAAGGGAGTCGTTGACTAGAACGAAGAGCAGCAACGCCGACACCTCGCCTGACAGCTCGGCTTGGGCCGTCCCCGCTTCCGAATCCAAGGCATGCGGAATCTATAATCGAGTCGTCTCCGGGAAGGTGAACTGTCTCCAGCACACCCTAACCGTTAAAGAACGCTAGGAGCTTTTCGAGTCGGCGCTGTTGTGCAAGCCCGTTTCAGCCGGGACGCCTGATGTGTCGCCAAGAGCACCGCCTTGGACCCTAACGGTTCAGGGTCGAGACTTCGCTTCCCGGAGGTACCAGCGGCGAATCTTCACAGTTCGCCATTCGAACGCCGAACTGACCATTTCCCGGTGTGGCACGCATGTCGAACTCCCAGGTCCGACGAGAACTCCGGTTCAGGCGGCGATCGCTTGATTCCTCCCAGTTGGCCGCGGCGTCCCTGGCCGTGTGTGACCTCCTCGAATCAGAACTCCGCTTTCCCGCGACCGGCTGGACGGCTGCCTACAGCGCCAACGACGGAGAAGTGGACCTTGCCCCGTTCCTCGACGCATCACGAGCCATCGGTCGGTCTTTGGCGCTGCCGGTCATCCAGTCCGGTGACATGGCGTTCTCCGCCTACAGCGAAGGCAGCCGATTCGTTGCCGGCCGGTTTGGAATTCTCGAACCTCGACCCGTTCAACCCGTCTGCGCCTCCGACATCCACCTTGTTCTGGTCCCGCTCGTTGCATGTTCGCCCGCTGGAGACCGGCTGGGCCGGGGCGGCGGCTACTATGACCGGTTCCTGCAGAGCAGTCCTCAATCGCTCGCCATCGGCATTGGTCATGCATTCCAGTGTCACAGGGAGTTTGACGTGAACGAACGCGATGCACCGCTGGACGCCGTGATTACCGAACAAGGAATCCAGTGGTTCCAGCGCCGGCACGAGTCCAGATCGACAGCGCCCTGAACGATGATCTTCCGAGGAACTCTCTCACGACGTCGACCGATTCCTGAAGAGCGGAACTCCGGCCACCGGAATCCGTCCTCCCGAAGCGGTGCCGTCGACGCTCGGATGCGGCGCGGGGTGCCTTGTCGTTGACCTCTCCCGATCAAGAACGCGCGAAACGCGCTGCCGCAACGGCCGCTATCGAGCGACTGGCCGAATGGAAGGCTGGCCCCGAATGCGCGCTCGGGGTTGGAACCGGAAGCACGACGAACTGCTTCATCGACATGCTTCACGAGCTTGAAGAGCCTCCAGCAGTTCTTGTCGCGAGTTCCGAGGCAACGCGCAGGCGACTGGAGGAAGCCGGCTTTGGTGTCACGGCGCTTGCCGATGCCCGACGCTTGGACTTCTACGTGGACGGCGCTGACGAAGCAGCTCCGGACAAGGCGCTGATCAAGGGAGGGGGCGGAGCCCTCACGGGCGAGAAGATTCTGGTCTCCGTGAGCGCGGCGTTCATCTGCATCGTCGACCGGACCAAGGTGGTTTCCGGCCTTGGGGCGTTTCCGCTGCCGATCGAAGTTGTTCCGCTTGCAAAGGAAGTGGTCGCAGCCCGGATGGAATCGATGGGCGGCAGAGTCACCGTCCGGCCGGAGCTCAGCGAGTACGGCAACGTGATCCTGGACGTGAAGGGGATCGATCTCTCGGACCGCGACTCGATGGAAGTGGAAGTCAACAATCTGCCCGGTGTGGTGACCAACGGTCTCTTCGCGGCTCACCGACCGAAGAGAGTGATCGTTGGACTGCCCTCCGGAGGTTGCGAGATTCTGTAGCGTCGCCTGCGGATCGTCGGGAGATCGGTCCCTGGTCAACCGAGAGCGCTCAACGCAGGCAGGCTCCCGCCCCCCAGATACTCCAAGAACGCCCCTCCAGCAGTGGAGATGTAGTCCAGTCCACCGGCAAGATCGTACTTCTCGATGGCCGCGATCGTGTCTCCCCCGCCGGCCACGGAAAAAGCTGACGATTCGGCGATGGCTTCGCCCGCAACGCGCGTCGCCTCACCGAACTGGTCGAGTTCGAACATGCCCAACGGTCCGTTCCAGAGCACTGTGCCAGCCTGCCCTATCAATGCCGCTATCTTTCGCGCGCTGGAAGGGCCGATGTCCAAGACAAGTTCGTTCTCCCGAACGTCTCCGGTACGTCGGAAGAGACCAGGAACACCCGCCGCCTGCCCCCTTGCTGCAACGACATCGTGCGGACAGAAGACCTCTGTAAGCTTGGTCAACGCCATGACTTTCTCCCTCAACTCCGGCTCCGCCAAGGATGCACCGACCGGGTAACCCAGCGCCAGCAACAGCGTGTTCGCCATCCCTCCTCCCAGCACCAGGTGGTCTGCCTTGGCGGCCAGCGACTCCAGCACTTCGAGCTTAGTGGACACCTTGGCGCCGCCCACGACTGCCACCAGCGGCCGCCTGGGACTGCAAATCACTCCGTCCAACGAGTCCAGTTCCGAGGTCAGCAGGAAGCCCCCGCACGAAACCGGTGCCGCCAAGCCTGCTCCCAAGGTCGAAGCGTGCGCTCGATGCGACGATGCGAACGCATCCATCACGAATACGTCGCACAGCCCTGCAAGCCGTTTCGAGAGAAGGGGATCGTTCGCTTTCTCGCCGATCTCGAATCGGATGTTCTCCAGCAGGATCACGTCTCCCGGACGCATGTCCAACCCTTGCTTCCAGTCCCGTTCCAACCGGACGGCGCGACCAAGAAGGGACTGCAAGCGAGCGGCGACGGGTGCAAGCGAGAGTGCACTCTCGAACACTCCCTCCTCGGGCCTCCCCAGATGGGAAGCCAGCACCACTCCTGCACCGGAGTCAAGGACATGGGCGATGGTCGGCAGCGACGACCGGATCCTCTGGTCGTTTGTGATGGCGCCCGCCGCGAGCGGCACGTTGAAATCAACGCGGACCAGGACTCGCTTGCCCATGAGGTCGACGTCGGAAAGACGCTTCATGCCATCCAGACCTGGCTGTTGTGCCTGCTTTCGCAGGTCAATCCTTGCTATTCAACAACTTGTCATCACAAACTGTCGTCTATGGACGCCCGCTTGATGCAAGCTATTCTGAGAGCGGTCTCAGGCGTGTGATCAGCGCCGTCGTCCATCCGGCCCGTTCCGCGGGGTCCATCGTGCCCGCCGGGGCCTGCATGGAGAGACGCGGATCGGGTCCCGCATCGAAGTCCCGAGCCCCACGGCTCTCGACGGTTTCCTGGGCTTCCCGATCCGGTCCTGTAGACCGTCGGTCCTTGCTCTGCATCCGACCCTCTCATCTTCCCAACGACTTCGCGATGTTCTCTCACGCAGGGGCGACGGCCTGGCAGTCCCCCTTCGCCGTAGTCAGCGACCGCACGACGCGCGCCATCTGCTTCGCCAGCGCGACCGCCAGCGCCCTCGTCGGCTTGCGCAGGGGCATGCTGTTCCGCCACGGATCCCCCCACTCGTCTGCGGCGAAATTCCGCCCTGACCGTCCAGTCTTGATCCGCGCCGGTCATCCATGCAACGAGCAAGTCCTCTTCACGCTTCTTGCTTCTTGACGCGAGCGACGGTGTGCTTCATGAACTCCTTGGTTCTTGGCTCCGGTTTTCCACCTCCGTGGAGGTTGCCCGTGCCGGCTGTACAAGACAGCCCGTCTAGGCTATTGCTACACGGTACGCCTCAAGCCTCTTTCGAGCGATCTCGATGTACTCCTCGGACAAGTCGACACCGATGTAGCGACGTCGGTGAAGCATAGCCATCTTGCAGGTCGTTCCGGAACCGCACATGGGATCGAACACAAGATCACCCGGGTTCGTCCACGACAGGATGTGGTCTTCTGCCAGCCTCTCGGGAAACACGGCAGGATGTTGGAAGGCGATCTTGTCCGCCGTGGTTCCCCCCATTCCGACCGCGTACGCCCAGATGTTCGTTCGTGTCTTCTCCCTCTTGAGTTCCTTCAGCGCCTTTCGATTGACACCATCCGGCCCCTTGTTGTGCACCAGCATCTCCATTCCGTTCCGAACGGTTCGTTCCTTGAGGGGATTGAAAGTCCGGGGCTTGCCCTTGCTCAGAACGAACATGAACTCGTACGCGTTGGTGTAGGCGTTGCATCGCATGAACGGCGTGTTCTTCTTTTGGTAAATCATCACGTCATGCATGTGGAAGCCGACTTCCTGAAAATGGAGCCCGTGCCTGAAACTCGTCAGGGACCGACCACCATCGATCTTGTCACCCACGACCCACACCACCACGCAGCCAGGTCTCGTGACGCGATGCAGCTGTTCCGCAATGCTCTCGAACGGAAAGCTGTACCCCTTGTAGTCGCGCAGGGTGTCGTAGGGAGGAGACGTGAGTGTCAGATCTGCCGTTCCAGCTTCCATTGCGCGCATGAACTCCAGGCAATCCCCGCTGTAGAGACCATCTCGCATTGATTACCTTCTC
>JAGWBL010000074.1 GCA_021295935.1 Pseudomonadales bacterium | reverse complement strand
CAGTACCTGCAACTGTCCGACGTGTGGTCTCAGACCGGGTCTTCGGGAACGGACGCCAACGGGGATGCCGAGAACGACGAGCACTACGACGAAGCCGTGGCGTTCGTGTTGGATCGAGGCACGGTCTCAATTTCCTCGGTGCAACGGAAGTTCAAGATCGGCTACAACCGCGCGGCGAATCTGGTGGAAGCCATGCAGGAAGCAGGGCTGGTCTCGCCCCCGGGCCATAATGGCGCGCGTGAAGTACTGGTTTCGGAACCCGCGTAGATCTTGGCTCCTGGCGGTCTTGGCCTGTTTGGTCGCGCCGCTCAGTTCCGGCACGACTCCGGCAGAGGCCACCGAGGATCTGGTCAGAAGGCTGGACGCCCTTGGATCGTTCCGAGCGGAATTCAAGCAGCGCACGTACCGTGAGGACGGGACGCTGCTTGAGGATGCCAGCGGGAACTTCACGTTTGCCCGCCCGGACAGAATCCGATGGGAGGTGGAAGACCCGTTTCCGCAAGTCATCGTATCCAATGGCCTTCGCGCGGCGGTGTTCGACCCCGATTTGGAACAGTTGGTCATTCATGAGATCCGAGCCCACGAGACTAGCATTCGAGAGATTCTCGGGCTGGGAACTGCCGAGCTGGCGAAGCGGTTCGAAGTGGCGAAGGAAGCGGACACGTTCACGCTGCTACCCGTTCAGCCTGCTGAGCTCTACAGTTCGCTTTCCCTGCACTTCTCCGCGGCTGTGCTGATCGGCATCACGCTGGATGACAAGCTGGGCACTGTCACGGAGTTCGGGTTTATGAACATGCGGCCGTTCGGGTCCACGGACCCAGGCCATTTCGTGATAGACATAGCGGTCGGGACCGACGTCGTCGGCAATGCCGAGGAGTTCTTGCGGCGGCAGGTCGATCAGGAGGAATAGCTTGAGGGATGCCCGGCCATTGGTGGAACTCGAATCCATCGAAACAATCCGCCAAGTCGGAGACTTGCGGATCGGATGTAAAGAGTGCGCTCGGAAATACGCAAGTCCAGCACGCGTTCGTGGAACATGCACTTCCGGATAGCGACTGCTTCGCAGATTCTGGACAAAATGGCCTGTCCGACAGGTCGCTGGCTGGTGAGCACCAGGATTCTGGATCGAGTCGGATTCAACTCGTAGTGATCTTGGCGAACCTACCCAGTTGGCGCTTGCGGCCAACTGCGCCGTGTGAGTGTTCGACGGTTCGCTTGGGCGAGCCTTCATTTGAATGAGGTAGGGAAGTGAGCCTCCTAGTTTCGCTAAAGGTTACACACCGAGCGAAGACGTTCCGGCTGGGGAACGAGAGATGCTAGACCCGCGCACCCTGAGAAGGGATCCGGAAGAGGTTGCACGCCGCCTTGCCAGGCGAGGCCACGTGCTTGACTTGAACCTGCTTGCAGACTTCGAGCGAAGTCGTCGGGATCTCCAGATGAGAACGGAGACGCTTCAGAGTGAGCGCAATCAGACCTCAAAGGCAATCGGTCTTGCTCGCGCAAGGGGGGAGGACAGCGCGCCCATGGTGGAGGCCATGTCGAACCTTCGAGTGCGACTGGACGCTGCAAAGCAGGAACTGACACGTGTCCAGGCGGAGTACAACGAATTCCTGCTTCACATCCCGAACATCCCGAGCGAAGAGGTTCCCGTCGGAGAGACCGATGCGGACAACAAGGAACTCTGGAGAGTAGGGGAGCCCCGCAACTTCGAATTTCCCCCCAGAGATCACATGGCTGTCGGCGGAGCGCTGATAGATCCCGAAGCGGCCGTCCGAGTGACCGGAAGCCGGTTCTCGGTGTTCTACGACGAACTTGCCAGACTGCACCGAGCCCTGATTCAGTTCATGATCGACATCCACGTCACGCACCACGGCTACAGAGAGGTCTATGTTCCCTACATCGTCAACGAAGACACGATGCGCGGAACGGGACAGCTGCCGAAATTCGAAGAGGATCTCTTCAGAGTCGCGAGCGACGCCAAGTTCTACTTGATTCCAACCGCGGAAGTGCCGGTCACCAACCTGATCAAGGACCAGATCCTCGACGATGCCAGCGTACCTCTCAAGTTTGTCTGTCACACACCTTGCTTCAGGCGCGAAGCTGGAAGCGCCGGACGAGACACGCATGGGTTGATCAGGCAGCATCAGTTCGAGAAGGTCGAACTGGTGCAGATCGTTCGGCCGTCCGAGTCCTGGGATGCCCTTGAGGAGCTTACAGGCCATGCGGAGACTGTTCTCAAGGAACTGGAACTGCCGTATCGCGCAGTCGACCTCTGCGGAGGCGACCTAGGCTTCGCCGCTGCACGCACGATCGACCTGGAAGTCTGGTTGCCTGGATCGCAGGCATACCGCGAGATTTCGTCCTGCAGCAACTTCCTGGACTTCCAGGCTCGAAGAGCCCGAATTCGCTGGCGCAATCCGGAAACCGGGCGGCCAGAACCCGCTCACACGCTGAACGGATCCGGATTGGCGATCGGGAGAACCATGATCGCCGTGATGGAGAACTTCCAGCAAGCCGATGGAAGCGTCCGAATGCCTCCGGCGTTGCGTCCGTACATGAGAGACCTGGAATACATCCTGTAGAGCGCGTCTCCACGCGATCAGGCGGATACGATCAGGCTTCCTTACACGCTTTTCGGCGTCTGTTGGCCGCCGAGGTCCTGCGGAGAGAATCCCCACGAGAGTCGTCGTTGCAGGTGACCGAAGAATTCCAATATACGAACTCGTTGCGAACAAGAAATTGCCAGGCGGGTTTCTTGCATGCAGGGAGAAGTCACGGATGATCGAAATTGGTGTGGGTTGAAATTTGGGTAGTCCAGTTGAATGGACGTTGATTCGCGATACCTTGCTGGCCAAAGTCACTGCAGTCTTGCAGGCGAGGTGGTGTTCGTTGCCGGCTCCGCGAGATGGGCGACACCACGCTTGCGCTCAGCCTGCCCGGAGCGAGGGAAGGCTATCTGAACTGGGACTCGGACGAAGACGGAGAGAGCATTCTTCGCCGTGAGATTCCGCCTGCCGGGACCGTTCCGATGAAATGGTCAAGCAAACGGACGGCGCCGAAGCGGCGAAGCCTGACGTTTCGTTCAATGCTGCTTCAGGACCCTCGGAGCTAGAGCAAAGCGGTGTACATGTAGCTCGTCCGAACTTCAAGGCTTCTCAGCGCACCGAGTTCGTTCCGGCCGTCGGCCGCGAGACTGAACAGAATCCGAACGATGAGTTCGGAAACGGGCTGTCGATCTCTTTCACGCGCAGGTGATGGGCGAGCTGACGGAGTACCAGGCAGCTCCACTGGTCCGTCTACGGATCTGTGGTGCTTCCTCGCGAAGGGCGCCGACAGGGCATCCTCTCATGCGCGAGCCGCCGCCAAGCGGCAAGCGGATGCGTTCTCGATACCGACCTCGCCGAAACGAATGCGTGCGTGCGCGTTTTCCCGTTCAGGCCCGGACAAGAGGCCTTTTGTGGCAACCGAGCAATCCTTCTCGTCTCGCCGCATGGCCGCCACTTCGTCTACCAACAACCACTATCGGTTCGATCTTCATTCTCGGTGTTCCGCTGGCCTCATAGTGCATCGGCAGCGGAAGCTGGCAATGCAGCGACTCGCCAGCGCCCGCTGGGAGAATGCACAACGCGGGTGCGCCAGCGGATTGTCGCTCGGCAATGAATCGCTGGAGGCTATCGCCATGACGGTTTGGGTTCTTCACCGGAAGCCGGTGGCTTGGTCCGCGGGATCGGCACTCCTCGTCTACAGGCATGAGAGATCCTTGCGCGCGAGGCCGCTCTTCAGTGCAAACTGTAGTGTGCACTACAAGACCTATGGTTTCAACGATTCTGCTGGCGGAGGGGCAGGGATTCGAACCCTGGGAGGCGTTAGCCTCGCTGGTGTTCAAGACCAGTGCTTTCGACCGCTCAGCCACCCCTCCGGTCTAGGACAGCTCGGTTGGACATTCTATTTTTGGAGATTTCTCCCGCACTCATGTCAGGGTGTTGCGCATTCAGAATCAAGACGCCGAACGGAATTCTCTTTGGCGCAGACCCCTAGGGGCGTGTCTAGAGGCGGCCGGAAACCACTTCTCTCGGCAGGACCCTCTGAACATCGAACAGGACGCAATGTTCGCGTACAAACGACTGAATTTTCTTGTTTCCGAGGTCCAGAATCTCGCGGTGAGCCACGGCGAGCACGACAACGTCGTAGGCGCCTCGGGCGGGGACTTCGCGTAATCGGACCGAGAGAGGCACGGCACTCTCCGCTCGGGAGACCACAGGATCGAAAGCGTCAACCACCATGCCTTTGGACTGCAGCGCTTCTATCAAGTCGACAGACTTGCTGTTTCGGACATCTGGACAGTCTTGCTTGAAAGCGACTCCAAGGACCAGGGCTCTCGCGTTTGCGGGGGTGCTCCGACGCGCCAAGAGCATCTCGGTGATCCTTGCCGCGACGATGCTCGGCATGGCGTTGTTGATGCGACGGCCTGCGAGGATCACTTCCGGCTCGTGTCCGATTTCGCGTGCCTTGTATGTCAGGTAGTAGGGATCAACTCCTACGCAATGGCCGCCGACCAGTCCCGGAGTGAACCTCAGGAAGTTCCACTTCGTGTTTGCGGCGTCCAGGACGTCTCCCGTATCGATGTCGAGCTTGTTGCAAATCAGCGCCACTTCGTTCATCAATGCGATATTCAGGTCCCTTTGCGTGTTCTCGATGATTTTCGCCATCTCCGCCGTGCGGATGTTGGCGGCACGATACCTGCCTGATTTCGCGACGTGGCTGTAGAGCGTGTCCACGCGGTCCAGCGCCAAGGCGTTGGATCCGGCCACGACCTTCACCACATTGTCGAGGCGGTGAGCACGATCGCCAGGATTGATGCGTTCCGGGCTGTAACCGACCAGGAAGTCATCGTTCAGCACGAGTCCGGAACCTGATTCGAGAATCGGAACGCAGTGTTCTTCTGTCGCTCCGGGATAGACCGTCGACTCGTAGATCACAAGATCACCATGCTTCAGCACTCGAGCGACAGTTTCTGACGCAGCGGTAAGCTTTCTCAAATCAGGCTGATTTGCTTCATCCACTGGTGTCGGCACAGTGACGATGAACACGGTGCACTCAGCAATAGCGCGTTCATCGCCATTGAACTCGATCGAGGAATGTTGCAACGCTTCGACATCGACCTCGCCCGACATGTCGCGGCCGTTCCGCAGTGCTGCAATGCGCGAACTGTACACGTCGAACCCCACAGTCGGGAACTTTCTGGCGAATGCCAGAGCTACGGGCAGACCGACGTAACCAAGGCCGATGACCGCGATCCGAGAATCGTCTACGATTTTTCGTTTCTCCCCTTGCGACGATTTGTGCTTGGTCGTTGCGTGCGACATCTGTAAAGGGCTCGATGCAAGTTCAGTATCGCAGACGAACGATCGCGTTGTTGATGTCAGTTCGCCTTCGCGGCCAAGGCTGCCGAAGGAACTTCAGGCCGTTCCTGGCCGGGAGGGTCGTATGGAGTTCGGATGCATCCCAGGCGCCAGAGTTCCGGATAGGCAAGCCGTATCCCGGTAAGGCTCAGGAGCAATGCCACCACACCAACGAGCAACGCTGTCTGGATCGAGAAGAACTCCGCAACGAATCCCACCGGAATGACACCCAGCGGCATGAGTCCGTGCGCCATCATGATCAGCGAATTGACTCGACCTCTGAGTTCTTGGGGGATCAGCAACTGCATCGTGCTCATGTTCAAGGTGGTGAGCAGCGCCCCCGCGACGCCCGCCAGACCTAGGAAGATCATCGCGATGTA
>JAGWBL010000073.1 GCA_021295935.1 Pseudomonadales bacterium | reverse complement strand
AGTGACCCCAACATCGGAAGCCTCGGTTGTGGAGACCAACTCGCGCTTGCATTGGTATATCGTCTATCGCGCTCACTACTTCTTCAGGGCGATCGTGAGACCGTCGCCGATAGGCAGCATGGTGGACCAGACTCTCGTGTCGTTGCCAACTCGATGTGTGACCGCCCTGATGGCTCGTGTGCTCTCGGACTGGTTGTCAGCGTCCGCCACTGCTCCGCCCCAAAGCACATTGTCAATCGCTATTGCTCCGCCGGAACGGAGCAGCGTCACGAGCTGCTCGAAGTAGGTCGTGTAGTTGGACTTGTCCGCATCGATGAACCCGAAGTCGAAAGTGTCGGCATGCCCTTCGTCGATGAGGCGCTCGAGTGTTTCGGTCGCTGGACCCAACCGAAGGTCGATGCGATCTGCCACGCCGCCGCGTTCCCAGTACTTGCGCCCGAATCGAGTCCACTCGTCCGAAAGGTCGCAGGTGATGAGTTTCCCGTGGTCCGGGAGGGCTTCCGCGACTACCAAGGCGCTGTAGCCAGTTAAGGTTCCCACTTCAATCGCCCGGGTTGCTCCAAGCATGCGAACGAGCAGTGCCATGAACGCGCCTTGCTCGGGAGAGATCTGCATCACGTGAGGCATGCCCGAGTTCAATGTATCGTGCCGCAGAGCGCGCGCGACAGGGGACTCTGGAATGGCCTGCGCCATCATGTACGCATGGAGTTGCTCGTCGAGCTGGAGAGTTCGGCTGGACATCGTGGGTGTGCTGTCGAGTCCGCAAGGCCATGGTGAACTGCTATCGTACAGACCGCCTGCGATCGCATGGTTCGTTCGGTTGGGAACGGCAAGACCGTCCCCACCACTCCGATACCAGGAACCCAGCTCTCATCTCGAAGACCGGCACAACTGCCGCACCCTGTGTCCCGCGGCTTGTATTGCAGAGAAAGCGGAGAAGCTCGCACGCGTGTCCGACGACCGGATGGATTCGCGTCTAACACTAGACTCGCTGGACTCTCCGACATCATCGAATCGGGATCGGCCGGATGAGTGACGAACGACTTGGCAACACGAGCGAGCATCCCGACGTGGTGGTGGTCGGTGCAGGCTTCGCCGGTCTGTACATGGTTCACCGCCTTGTCTCCAACGGGTTCGACGTCGTGGGCATTGAGCGTGGGTCGGATGTGGGCGGGACGTGGTACTGGAACCGATATCCAGGCGCCAGATGCGATGTCGAGTCGATGGAGTACTCCTACTCGTTCTCCGAAGAGCTTCAGCAGGAGTGGGACTGGAGCGAGAGGTACTCAAGTCAGTCCGAGATTTTGCGTTACGTGAATCATGTTGCCGATCGGTTCGACCTTCGGAGGCACTATCGGTTTGACACCTCGGTGATCGGCGCAAGATTCGATGACAGGTGGAACGGGTGGACAGTGATGACGGCCACGGGCAAGTCCGTTCGTTGTCGATACCTGGTTCTTGCCGTGGGTTGCTTGTCCACCCCTCACACCCCGGACGTCGACCGGCTCTCGCGCTTTGAGGGTGAGACATATCACACGGGAACCTGGCCGCACCGTTCAGTCGAGTTCGCCGGGAAGCGGGTGGCGGTGATCGGAACCGGCTCATCAGGAGTGCAAGCGATCCCCCTGATCGCTGTCGAGGCGGCTTCGCTCACCGTGTTTCAACGAACTCCCAACTACACCGTTCCAGCTCACAACCGGCGCTTGGGCAAGGATGAGCTTGACTGGACTAAGGCAAATTACTCCGAACTGCGGGCGGCGAATCGCCGGATGCAGGCGGCGCTGGGAGCTGGGTTCGGGCGACCATCTAAATCAGTCTTCGAGTCGACCAGACACGAGCGAGAGGCAAGGTTTGGCGAGTGCTGGGACAAGGGCGGGTTTGGGTTCCTGAGCGCATTCAACGATCTCTTGCTGAATCAGACGTCGAACGACTACGCGGCACGGTACATCCGTACGAGAATCCGTGAGGTCGTCAAGGATCCTGAAGTCGCGGAGTCACTCATGCCGGACAGCGTCGTCGGCTGCAAGCGACTTTGCATCGACACCGGTTACTACGAGACGTTCAATCGAGCGAACGTCAGCTTGGTGGATGTCCGCAAGACTCCCATCGAGCGTTTTACCACGACTGGAATCGTCGCCGAAGGGTTGGAGCACACCGTGGATGCGGTCGTGTTTGCAACCGGTTTCGACGCGATGACGGGAAGCCTTCTGGCGATGGACATTGTCGGAACGGCGAGAAAGCGACTGCGTGACCACTGGGAGGCCGGGCCGAGAACCTACCTTGGGCTGGCCGTATCGGGCTTCCCCAACATGTTTACTATTTGCGGACCAGGTAGCCCGTCGGTCCTCACGAACATGCTCATGTCCATTGAGCAGCACGTGGAGTGGATTTCAGACTTCATGAAATTCATGCAACACTACTCTTGGAACCGGGTGGAGGCCCAATGCGAGGCGGAGACCCAGTGGGGCGCTCGAGTGAATGCGATCGCCGATCTCACGCTGTACCCGAATTGCAACTCTTGGTACTTGGGGGCCAACATACCTGGAAAACCCCGTACGTTCATGCCGTACTTCGGTTTTCCAAGTTACTGTCAGGAGTGCGAGGCCGTGGTGGAAGACGGCTATCGGGGATTCACGCTCCGTCGGTAGCGAAGCTTCTTTCTGGCTAGAGGACTGGCACACCCTCATCGCGAGCTGGAGAAGGCTTGCGTTGTTCGCCGCTTCAGCAGTTCGAGTCAAAGGAGATCCGAGGTGGTCGTTGCTCTGGTCGGACCTGTCCCAAGTGCACGAAGAGTCCAGGTTCGACTCGGGGGGTCTTGGAAATCAGGGTGCGAGCACAGTCTGCACACTCGACCGAACCCTCCTGAATCCGATGTGTGGAAGGGATAACCGTCGGACTCCCTCAATTCGGCTTGAGCTCGAATTCAACCGGTTGCCCAGTCGTTGGTCCCTTCTTGCGCTGAAGACGGAATGCGCTCGGTGCCCCGGAAGTCTGAAGTCGTGCGCAAGCGCAGTGGTTCATGCGAAAGCTGCCGCGACCCTTCCTCGTGAGTTAATCCTCAAATACACGGCCATCAGAGCCGGCACGAGAACTACGAGAATTGCTGTGGTAATGACAATGCCGATGCCCAGGGACGCCGCAAACGGCTTCAGGAACTGGGCCTGAATGGACGGCTCCAATATCATCGGAGTGAAGCCAAGGAAGGTCGTCACCGAAGTAAGGGCGATAGGCCGGAAGCGGCTCTTTGCGCCCTCGATGATCGCCTCCCGAGGGTGCGCTCCCTCGCGCAGTCGCTCGTCGATGAAGTCGATCATGACGAGAGAGTCGTTCACCACGACGCCCGCGAGGCCAAAAAACCCCAGGATGGAAGTGGCCCCCAAGTAAGCGCCCAGCATCGCGTGTCCCAGCACGACGCCCACCATGCCAAACGGGATGATCGCCATCACTATCAGCGGCTTGGTGTAGGAACGCAACGAAATCGCCAGCATTGCGTACATCGCGAAGAGAACCATCACGAAGCCGCGCTGCATCGCGCCAAGCGACTCTTGTTGCTGTTGCTGCTCTCCTCCGTAGACGTAGCCAAACCCCGGGTCATCCTCTGCGAATTCAGCAAGAATCGAATTCGCAAGTGTGTGATTCGCCTCGCTTGCGGAGATCACGGCCCGGTCCACTTCCGCGGTCACTGTCACCACTCGCTGGTTGTCCCTGCGCCGGATCAACGTTGGTGCGCGGCCCGGTGTCATGGACGCGACCTGCATCAACGGCAGTTCGGCGCCCTGCGGCGTACGAACCAGGTAACGCTCGATATCGGTGATCGAGTTGCGCTCTTCCTCTGGCAATCGCACAAGAACCTTCACCTCTTCCCGTCCCCGCTGAATGCGCAGTGCCTCAGCTCCGAAGAACGCCGCCCGGGCTTGTCTTGCCAATTGATCGAGAGTCAGCCCTGCGACGCGACCCGCTGGCTTGAGCTCCAGCTGCATTTCGCGGACTCCGGGAGCATGGTCAGAGCGGACGTCGAACACGCCTTCGATGTCTCGCAGGCCGTCGACCACCCCGTCGGCAATTTCCACCAGGCGATCTGGATCAGGGTGCGACAGGATCGCCTCCACGGGGCTCCCAAGATCAATCACTTCGCCACTGAAATCCACTCCGCGCACGTGAGGCAGGAATCCCACTTCCTCCCGCCATGCCTGTGCAACGGCCACGGTGGATATGTCTCGTCGCTGCGCGCTGATCAGCTTGAATTCGACAGCCGCGACATGGGGTTCGGGATTGAGAGAGGCATGGGGCACGACTCCACCACCCTCGAGTCGAGGTGCGCCCCCCACCAACACCAAGACTTCTGAGAGCAAGTGAGGAGCTCCGTCCGGCAGTTGCTCCGAAAGTCGATCCAGGACGCGACGCCCAGCTTGCTCAAGTTCTTCTGCAACTTCGAGCGTGCGCTGGGAGGATGTTCCTTCAGGCATTTCCAGATGAGCATTCACGAAGTCGCCCTCGATAACGTCCGCAAATGTGGTCTTGACAAGCCCCGCCGGCACAAGGCAAACACTAACCGCTAGCACTCCCACCGTCGAAGCGGCGATCAATGCAGGATGCTTGGTGGCAACGCGCAGCACGGTGTCCAGCGGTCCTTCGACAAATCTCCGCAGCAGGGTGTTGGCGAAGGTCTGGCAACGCCAGAAGAACAGATCGATCCGATTTGCCGGAGAGCAGTCCGGTCCGTGCAGGTACGACAGATGACTCGGCAATACGAACAGCGACTCGACGAGAGAGATGAACAGCATTGAAATCACGACGATCGGCAACGCCCGCCAAATTTCGCCGATGCCTCCGGGAATGAAGAACACCGGAGTGAAGGCAGCCATCGAAGTCAGTACCGCAAATGTGAGCGGCTTCTTTATTCGCCTGGCTCCGCGGATCGCCGCTTGGACAGCTGACGTGCCACGCTGACGCTCGTCGTAGATGTTCTCGGAAACTACGATGGCGTCGTCGACGATGATCCCTATGGCAAGCACGAACACGAACAGGGAAATCGTGTTGATCGACACCTCGAACCCCAACATGGCGGCCAGTGCGCCAATTCCGGATGTCATCAGGCCCATCACGACCCACAGGGCGAGCCTGATCTCCATGAACAACGCCAAGGAGATCATGACCAGCAGCAAGCCCAGCACCCCGTTCCTGATCAGCAATTCAACCCGCTCCGAGTACGTCTGCGACTCGTCGTTCAGAATGGAGACCTCGACTCCGGGGGGCAGGGATGGCCGAGTGATGCCCGAGATGTGATCGTGAACTGCAGAAGCGACTTCGGAGATCGACTCGTCGTCGGCTCGGAACACCTCGACGAAGGCGGCCGGACGACCCATGTGCCTCACAAGAATCCGGTTCTCCTGAAAGTCGTCCCGAACGACCGCAACGTCGCCAAGGCGGACAACGGTGCCGTCCTCCAGGGTGAGAATGCCAACGTCCTCAAACTCGTATTGGTTGTAACGCTGCCCTACGGTACGCACGCGAATCTCGGAGTCCCTCGATTCGATGCTTCCCGCCGAGAGCTCCAGCGATTCCACCCGGATAGCGGCCGCAATGTCATCCAGGGTCAGCCCCAGCGCGCGGAGTTGGTGTGTCGGCACCTCCACGGAAACTTCATACTGTCCCGTTCCCGTGGTCTCGACACGCGAAATCGACGGCAGCGAAGCCAGATCGTCCTCTACTTGTCTCGCGATCTCCTTCAACGAGCGCTCTCCGACATCGCCAAAGACGACGATGCGGATGACGCTCTGGTAGTTGGACATTTCGGCGAAACGCGCGCGTTCGGCCCCGGATCCTGCCGACTGCGGATTCAACATCGTCCATCAACTCCTTGATGTCCGCCGAGGACTTCGCCTCGATCTGCACGGAGGCGATGCCGGGGGCGGAGACAGAACGAACCGACTTCACCCCATCAAGGGAACTGACGTGTTCTTCGATCTTGATGACGACCGACTCCTCCACCTCCTGTGGGTTGGCACCCGGATAGGGCACGGTCACCTCGATCATGTGGTATCGAAAGGTCGGCCAGGCTTCTCGTTCCAGGCCCGTGAGTGACACCAGTCCTGCCACCAAGATGCCTGCCATCAAGAAATTTGCGGCTACCGGATTGGACGCCATGTAGGCGATCGGGCCTCGGGGTTCGCCCGAAACGCCGCCGTCGGGACTCATGGGTTGGAACTGACTTCTGTCTGCACAACCATGTCGTCTGTTGCAAACTGCAAGCCACCGGTCACGACTGCCTGCTTTCCGCCGAGTGCTCCGGTCACGAAAGCTTCGTCGTTCCCTCGATGAAAGATGCGCACCGGGACGATGGAAACTCGGCCGTCGTCGCCCACCGTCCACACCTCGTCGCCCGGTTGGAGGGCAGCGCGAGGAACTCGAAAGTAGCTCTTGGGCGCGATCCCTTCTATCTGAACGCGCACGAACTTGCCCACCAGCAACGGTGGGCGCGCTAGACCGGTCTCGCGAGGCGTCTCTGCAACTCCAGGCTTGAATGGATCGGAGACCTTCACGACGGCATCGATGGTTCGCGTCCGTTCGTCAAGCGCGGCTTCCACTCGGTCCACTACGCCCTCCCAGAAGTACTTCACATCGCCGAATTCGGCCGTGACCCGAGCGGGAGGGCCAACGCCGTCCGATTCCCGGTCGGTCCAAACCTCCGGAATGAGCAATGCTTGCTCATCCGAAAGGGGTACAACCACCTCGACTGAATCAGCCGCGAAAAGCCGGCCAACAGGCTCGCCCGTCGTCAGGATCTGACCGACAGCCACTGTCTGCTCTCGAACGTAGCTGTCGAAGGGAGCCGCCACCGCGGTGCTGGCAAGCGAGCGCTTGGCCTTTTCCACGTGTGCTTCCTCGCGTGCCACCGCTGCGCGCGCAGTCTCGAGTTGCGGTTCGTGGAACACCAGCGGACTTGCGAAGTCCGAGGAGACAGCGGAGGGATCCCGTAGCAGAAAGCCCTGATACTCCACCCGCGCAAGCTGCGCTTCCTCTTCTTGTTTCAGCAGGTCCGTCCGCCTGGCAGCGAGCTCTGCTTCCGCCTCCCGGAGCTGGTGCACGTAACGAGCCTGTTCAATGCGGAACAGGACGGTGCCTGCCGCGACTCTTCTGCCGCTCTGGAATGAAGGACTGACCCACATGACCCTGCCGCTTACCGCTGCAGCGATTCGAACCGGCGAGCTCGGGCGCACCGTTCCTCCTGCCTCGATGGGGATCCCGCTGACGCCAACGATAATCGGGGAGATCTCCGCGTAGGGAACACGAGGCGGCAGCTCTCGACGAGTGGGTTCAGGCGCAACGGCCACCAGGACGGACGCCAATCCCACTGCGCCCAGGATCACGACCAGAGCAACAAGAAATCCTGTCTTGCGGGTCAGTTCGAAATCCTCCGCCTGGCACCTGATACTTCAGGAAAACTGTACGCGATCCTCAGCGATTCCTGGCGCGCGTCCCGAGTGGAGAAACCAGCCATCATGGGTAGTCCAAGTTGTTTGGTGGACCACCGGCAGGAGGCGCATCGCTCTGCGTCCTCCATGCACCTCCGACGGATCTGTGGAGGGCGAGAAGCGCGTAACCGAGATCTCGCTCCCCGGTGGCACGTTCGGACTGCGCAAGCAGCGACGCGTACGATGCCGCAAGAAAGCCAGAGTAGTTTCCAACCCCTGATTTGTACCTGCGTTGCGCGAGGCTCGCATCGGCACCGGCCGCCTCTTCTTGAGCGATCAACCGCTCCAAACGCATGCCGCTGGTTCTCACCGCAGCCAACGAGGTCTCGACCTCACTTACGGCGGTCGTGACGGACCGGCCATAGAGCGCAACGGTCTCACGCACCCTGGCGAGGGCAGCCTCCGCTTCCTTGCGAAGGCGTCTGCCGTCGAAGAGCGGCGCCAGCAAGCTGGCGCTCAGGTTGCGCACCCATTGCTCAGGATCAAACCAATTGCTTGCTTCAGTGCTGGCGACGCCGATCGAGCCCGCTAGAGACAGCGACGGCAAAAGCGCGGCACGGTGGGCGCCGAGGTCCAGTCGAGCCGCCTCAACCCGTTGCCTGGCCGCTCTGACATCTGGCCTCTGCAGCAAGAGCTTCGTCGGAATCGTTTCAGGCAGAGGAGTGGTCGACTCGATAGGCAGGGAAGCATGCACAAGGAGCTCCTCGATGTCCGGCCTGTGCCCTCCCATCAGCACCCAGAGCCGGCCCTCGGCACCGACGATCAAACCCTCGATGCGAGGCAGCTCGCTTTCGGACTGTGCCAGTTGGCTGCGCAATGCGTAGAGCTCGCGCGCACTCGCCAGGCCAGCGCCATATCGCAGAGTGGCAAGTGACGCCCATTCGCCGAGAATCTCGACGATGCGTTCGGAAATGAGCTGCTGCCGATGCAGGTTCACAATCTCCACGTAGGTGCCAACCGTGCCCGTGAGCACTCGAACTCGTGCGGCATGAAGTTCCCATTCAGCGGCTCGCTGCCGCGCATCCGCCGCGCCGTGGGCATTGCCGGCTCGATGCCACAGATCTGCTTCGTAAGCGAACTCCAACCCAGCGGAGTAGGTGGTCAGGTCGAGTCGTTCCGGCAACGTGATTCCCGATTCGCCGAGCGAATTGTCACTCAGTTCGACTCCCTCAAGCTGCGCTCCGATGCCGGTGTTGGTCGGAGCACTGACTGCCTGTGGAGTGGCGGAAGCCACCAAGCGAGGCCAGCGTCCCGCACCGGCGATAGCCGCCCGAGCCCTTGCCTGCTCCACACGGGCATTGGCGGCGTCAAGATCGAAACTGGAATCCAGAACGGCTTCGACGATGCGATCCAGGACAGGATCGTTGTATGACTGCCACCAAGCCTCGCCGTCCAAAAGGCCCGTGGGCGGTTCGTCGTGCGAGGGCGCGACACCCTCGGGAACCGGCGGAGCCAGCGAACAGCCAGCGACAATCGCAGAAAGCAGAAGGGGCGCTAGCACACCTGAACTGCTTCCCACTTCTGTTTTGCGTCGAAGAGAACCCGGGTGCGACAACGGCGAGCGAGAGCAAGTTCTTGCGATCCAGCGTCGAACAGACCGCGGGTGAGACTGCCGCAGGTCAGTCTCGGCCGCTGCAGACCAACATGGGACCGAACCAGATCGGTTGCCACCGTGAGTGACGCCCAGGCGCACGGCAACGGCAAGCACCTTCGCACTGCCGTTGCTTCCGATGCAGCACTGCAGGCGGGAAGACAGAGCCAGTACCTGCGACAGGTCCAGGATTTCCATCGTTTCTCAGGCCAGGGCGTTGAACGTCTGCCAAGTATTTCTCGAGAGCAATCACCTAACTGGGCAATGGATTGCGGATCCGTTTCACCCGAAACCGGAATTTCTTGTCTGGGCAGATCTTGGGCAATGGGCTGAGCTTCAACTTGTAGTCGGCGGGCACCAACTCCAATTCAAAGTGGTGGGCGATCAGGAGCAGATTCGCTGCCATTGTGAGTTCCGTGAATTTCGAGCCCAGGCAGGCATGCGTGCCCACGCCAAAGGGCCGAAAGGCACCTCGCTTGCGATGCTCGTTACGAGGGGGCGAAAACCGGTCAATGTCGAATGCGTCTGGATTCGGGAAGTGCTCTGCCATGTGGTGGGTGGCTGGATAG
The DNA here is from genome assembly GCA_021295935.1 of Pseudomonadales bacterium. Lineage (GTDB taxonomy): Bacteria > Pseudomonadota > Gammaproteobacteria > Pseudomonadales > Azotimanducaceae > Bin55. The sequence continues at coordinate 7,171 of JAGWBL010000073.1, read as the reverse complement.
GCGACCAGCACGGTGCTCCTCGCTGGCACGAGTCGACCCTCCACCTCAAAGGAATTGGCAGCCACGCGATTGTGGACCGGAATGACTGCGTGCAAACGCATGGTCTCCATGACAAATCGATGCGTTACATCCATCGCGGCCAGCGTCAGGTCACCAGATGCAGGATCTCCATTGGCAAACAGCGCGTCCGCCTCCGCAGCTATGCGCTCGAACAAGTCCGGATGCGCCATCAGCTCGTAGAGCGCGAAGCTCATGGCGCTGCCAACGTAGTGCCCTGCGATGAGCGGAGCGATGATCGAGAACTCGAGATCGGTCTCGGGCAGAAACTGCGGGTCAGATTGGTGCAGGGCCATCAAGTCGTCAACCAGGTCCCTACGCTTGTTCTCGCGTTGGGCTGGAGAGTGGCTGGCGTGGATTTCGTCGTAGAGCGCCAGTACTGCTTTGTGGGCTCGCCGCATGGCAGGCGTTCGAAGTGTCCATTTTGGCAGCAGTCCCATTACGTAGACCAGCAGCGCCCTGAACTCGAACGCCAGAAGACCATCCAGAGTTTCGATGGGGGGATCGATGCTTGTGCTCAGGGACGCAATCTGCTTGCCTGTCAGTCGTTGACAGGTCATTTCCCCAGGCAAGGCATCCCCCATTTGCCATTGAATCAGATGTACACGGCCAATGCCGAACAAGTCTGAGAGTTGATCCTCGACCACGGAGCGAGCATTGCCAGCGGTCGCCGCCCTGCGCATTCGATAGTGTTCCGCACCGTCCATGCTCGCGATGGACCGCGATGTGCCCCATGCTTCCTGAAAGTCGTGCAGGTAGTCACACGCGCGCAAGTGCAGCCGTCCCTTCCGCCCAATCCAGTGGTTGATCTCCGCCCCTGCAAGAATGACAAACTCACGTCCAGGCACCGAAAGGACATATGCAGGTCCCAGCCGCTCGGCCTGTTCGGCAAAGAACTTGGGCAGATTGCCTGCTCGGAGCGATTTCGAGAGTGCTGCGCTCCAAAGTCCGATGACAGGCAGCGTCTGGGCCCTCCGAACCATGCGAGCAGGGGGTGTGTAGGAACTTCTCACGACCTGCAGAACTGCTCGTCCAAAGAGGTCCATTCCGGCGAACAGCTCGATGCGTTCTTCGACCTGTTCGTAATCCTCTTGCGTGAGCGTAGCCTTGAAGCCGCCGCACGCGTCGACCAGGGCGATCAGCGCGACGTCATGGGGGTCGGGCAATTCGTCTTGGAACAGGACTCGCATGATTCGCGCGCGAACCGCTGCTCCGGGCGCGGCATCCATGTTCGAAGACTCTCGCCTCCGTTGCACCTGCCTCGACAACGACCAAAACCCGGCAGAGTCGTGCTCAAGAAACCCTCGCTTGACAAGCCGGAGAAAGATCGCCTCCTCCAGCGCGTCCGCGCATGGGGCGAGCTGTTCTATCCAGTACCTCGGACTCTGTTCTTCCTCGGCAGCGGACAAGGTTGCAAACGTCTCATCCAGCATTTCATCGCCCGTAGGCGTTGGGTCCAGCACTGTCAGCTTCTGGTCATCGGTGTCGATTCGGTTCTTGAACGAGAGGTCAAGCAACACGCTGCCAACCAAGGAGCATGCGATTCGCCATTCGGGAATCGGGGCGACGAATCCCGTTTCATCGTTGAGCAGCAGAAGGATGAACTCCTCCGCGATGGAGATGTCGGTCTGCTCGGACACTTCCAGGTCGTCCATTGGAGCGTCTGTTTCGACTGCGCTTGCCCCTTGTGAGCTCTCAGCGAACATAGGTGCGATCGCCGATTGGAAGGCCTTCATTGAGTCGCATAGAACTGCTCGCAGTACTTGCGAAAGCGCAGTATGTCGCGATCGGCTCCCGAGAGCACCGGACGAGACCTGAAGTTCACATCCTGCACCAGTTCCATCAGGAAGAGGCGCGCGGACAGCCTGCGGCCAAGCCAATCCATGGGACCTCGGATCCATCGCCACTGGGGCAACCGTTCGACATCAACCGCGAGCCAGCAATCAACGACATCGCCGTCGACTGGCGTGGAGAGCACCCACTGGCGCACACGCATTCCGCTTCTCGTTTCGACAAATACCGTAGAGATGCCAAGGCCCCAGACTTCAATCGCTATCTCAACTTCAATCTTGGCCCACCGCAGGCCCCGAGTCAGCATGTTGCGACGGAAGCCGTAGGAAGACCGCAGGATTGGACCAGCAACCTGGGCCTTGGCCAACTGCCTGAATTCCTGGTAGCCGTGGATGTACGAGAAGTGCGCACTATCGACGGAGTTTTCCGAAGTGACTTGAGGATGTCCGGCCATGCGCACGATCCCCACGCTTCGCTTGGCCACACTGTTGGTCATTTCAGCTGGCCACCATCCGGGCTCCTCTCCGGAGTGGTGATGCCAAGCAAAGACAAATCCGTTGGCTTCTGCCACTTGGAAGCAACCGAGTCTTGCAGACCGCGGAGGGGGACCTCCTGGTCTTGCAACGCATCTTCCGAGTGTGTCGTACCTGAAGCCGTGAAATGGACAGACCAAGTGGTCGCCCAAGAGCCTGCCGCCAGTTGAAGGACCGAGGTGCGAACCCAAGTGAGGGCAGATCGCGTCAGCCACGCAGACCCTGCCGTTGCTGTCGCGCCAGGCCACGATGTCGCGCCCCATCCACTTTTTCTCGATGAGCCGTCCGCTTGTCAGCGCCTCGCCTCGCTCAATGCAAAACCAGCCGTTTGGAAAGGGATCCAAGCGACCGGAAGCGGGGTACGTCTTGGACTCTCCGTCTGTTGCGATCAGCTTCATCCGCAAGCTTGTGACTCTGCAGGTCGGGAGCTTCCACAATCGGAACTGGGTTGTCAAGCCCCGAATGGTCCGAAGAGCAGGGCACGCCAAACGCTGAATCCACGTCTCGCTGATCCCGAGTCCTGGCCTGGGTCCAGCGAAGAGGGGACTGGCACCGACGCGCGAAATGAGTGCTCATCGAAAGCGAGCATGCGATTCGGAGTGGCAACACTAGACTCTGGTGCAAGACTGGGAGAATCTCCGGTTCTTGACGAAGCGCGATTGGGAGGGGAAAGAGACCTTGGGACTGTTCAAACGCCTGACTGAGAAGCCGTGGCTTCCGCCGTCGCGGGGAGTCACCGAACTTCGAACCCAACAGTTCGCGGCCCACAACAAGCGAGTCGCTCTGGTCATGTTCCTCGCGATCGTCGGTGTGCTGTTCTCGCTGTTCATCGTTGCCTACCACATGAGGAAGGACTTCGCTACGGACTGGGTGGCGGCGCCTGAACCACCTCTGCTCTGGCTCAACTCGCTCGTCCTCATCATCGTGAGCTTGGCGTTCGAATGGAGTCGGGCGGCGGTCCGAGAGGAGGACATTGAAAGCGCGCGCAGGAGGTTCTACGTAGCTGGCTGCCTGACGCTGGCGTTTCTGGCAGGTCAAGTGATAGTGTGGGTGCAGATGCTGGGAATGGGCTACGGGATGCAGGCCAACCCGGCTAACGCCTTCTTCTACGTGATCACTCTGGTCCATGGACTGCATCTGCTTGGAGGTCTGATCGCCTGGATCCGCATAGCCCCGAAATTGAACGTCGATAGCGATTGCGGCGACGTGCAACTGGGCGTCGACTTGTGCTCCCTGTATTGGCACTTCCTTCTTCTTGTTTGGGTTGCCATGCTGGCGTTGTTCGTCAGTTCCTGACGATGTCTCCCAAGAAAGGGCTCCGGTGGCAGGAGTTTGACATTGAAGGCATGCAATGCACGGCCTGTGCAGTGCGCCTCGCACGCGGGCTTCAAGGTGGTGCCGGGGTCGAAGAGGCGCATGTCAACTTTTCGACAGAGCGTGCTTCAGTCAGATTCGATCGTGATCAGACCAGTGTTGCCGAACTCGGACGCCTGGTAGCGCGTAACGGCTTCGAAGTACGAACCGAAGAGTTGCGCTTCAGCGTGGCAGGACTGGTCTCCAACGCGTGTGAGGAGCGGGTGCGCACGGCCCTGCTCGGTGCGGACGGCGTGATTGGGGCGGATGTCTCCATAGCCTTGGACCGCGCCATCGTTACCGCGATGTCTCCTGTGGTCAGCAGCCGAGAGCTCGTGGAACGAGCGAACAGAGCCGGCTACCAGTTGACCGAGACCTCCGGTAGGCTGTCCGACGAGGTTCGGATGCAAAGCAAGTGGGCTGCGGAACGGAGGCGACTTACGACAGCGGTCGTGCTGACGGTTCCGCTCATAGGCCAGATGATCTTGCAGTTTCTAGGGTACGAGACGTTGCATCTCATGCCTGCCGCGGAGGTTGCTCTTGCCACGCCCCTGCAGGTCGTGCTGGGCGCCCGGTTCTACAAGTCCGCGTGGAGCGCGCTGCGGATGCGCTATGCCAACATGGACGTGCTGGTTGTTCTGGGCACGACTTCGGCCTACCTCTACAGCTGGTACCTGATGCTCTCGCTGGGCGAGCAGGCGGAGGGCGAGCTTTACTTCGAAGCCTCAGCAGTCATTCTCATGCTGGTAATGGTGGGCAAGCATCTGGAATCCAAGGCGAAGCGCGGAACGACCGCAGCCATAAGGCACCTGCTCGAACTGCGCCCCGATACTGCAACGATCCGAAGGGCGGATAGCTCCCTGGTCGAAGTGGACGCCTGGACGATCAATGTCGGAGACACGGTTGTTTGTCGACCGGGTGACCGAATTCCGGTCGATGGCGTGATCACGCTTGGCAGCGCCAATGTCGACGAATCGCTGGTAACGGGTGAGCCGCTGCCCCGTTTGGCGACTCAGGGCGACCGGGTGATAGGAGGCTCGATCAACGTCGATGGCCTGTTGGAGATCAGCGCTGAGGCCGTAGGGGAAGAGACCACCATCCAGCGGATTGCCCGCTTGGTCGAAGTCGCGCAATCCGGTCGTATCGCCGTGCAGCGAGTCGTCGATGCAGTCAGTGGGGTCTTCGTGCCTGCGGTCATCCTCATAGCTGCAGCGACGTTTCTTGCTTGGCTTCTATTCGCCGGCGACCTGCAGCAAGCCACAATCGGCGCCGTGTCGGTTCTGGTGATTGCCTGCCCATGCGCTCTGGGGCTGGCCACCCCCACCGCCACCATCGTGGGCACTGGTGCGGCTGCGCGTGCTGGAATATTGATTCGTGACCTGGAAGCGTTTGAGACGGCCCATAGACGTGTACCGTGACAGAAGGACGTCCCGAGCTCGGGAGCATCCATCCGGTCGGATCGTACAGCGAAGAGGAGGCGCTTCGGATCGCGGCGTCCATCGAAAGCGGATCCGAACATCCGGTAGGCAGGGCCATTGTCGGTGCTGCCAGGAAGCGCGGTTTGGAGTTGGAGGCGATCGGCGGATTTCGTGCGGAGCCCGCAGTTGGAGTCGAGGCGGAGATTGCGGGTCAACCCTATGCCGTGGGTGGCGAGGGGCTGTTGCGGAAACGGGGCTTGAACGTTCCTCTAGTCGATGATGCGGACCGCAACATAGTTTGGCTGCTGGACAGCGAGAGAATTATCGCCGGGTTCTCGGTGAGGGATCGAATCCGAGTGCAGACTCCGGAAGCGGTGGAGAGGCTCAAGCGAATTGGTGTGGAACTCGAAGTCCTGTCCGGCGACAGCCAAGCGGAGACTTCTCGCGTAGCGTCGAGACTCGGAATCGGCGAAGCGATCGGAGGGCTGAGTCCAGACGAAAAAGTGTAACGAATCACGAATTTGCCTGCGTGAGGCAAACCTGTTGCCATGGTCGCCGACGGCATCAACGATGCCCCCGCACTCGCGGCCGCGGATGTGGGGGTCGCCATGTCTTCCGGAACCGATGTAGCCATGGAAGCTGCTCCTGTGACGCTGATGCGGCCGGACCCGCGGCTGGTGGAGAGCATGATCCAGGTGAGCCGCGCGACATTTTGGAAGATCAAGCAAAACCTGTTCTGGGCATTCATCTACAACGTTCTCGCTTTGCCGTTGGCGGCTGCCGGACTCCTGAATCCCACGATCGCTGGGCTTGCGATGTCACTGTCGAGCGTAAGCGTCGTTCTCAATTCCCAATCGCTCAGAAGGTGGAAGCCGAAGCTGGGCCCCCAACCCTGAGGGCCCGCGGCACACGGCAACTTCACGGCGGCGGACATGCGCCACAAGGCGCGGCAGTCTGCGAACGGCCCGAACACCTGGGAGTGGACTCAATTGAAACCGAGTCGCATCAGCTCACGTGCTACGTTGTGGTGCAATTCGTCGATGTCACCGTCGTTTCGCAGGATGACATCCGCTGCGTCAAGCCGGTCCTTCTCCGACATCTGAGACTGCATGCGCTGCGAGACCTTGTTTCTGTCAACGCCATCTCGTTGCATCGTCCTTAGAACTCGTTCGTCCTCGGAGGCGGTAACCACCCACACTTGGTCTACCAGTTCGTCCCACTTGGCTTCGAGAAGCAGTGCGGCGTCCAGCATGAAGACGCCATTCGGGCGTTGTATCCGGAATTCCGTGATTGCCTCCAGGGCTCTCGCTCGAATCCCGGGCCAGACAATGTCGGTCAAACGGCGAAGTTGGGAAGCGTCGGCGAATACGATCTCGCCCAGGGCGGTTCGATTGATCGATCCGTCCGGGTTCTGCGCGCACGATCCAAACGCCTCGACGACGGCGGCGTGCTCCGAGGTTCCTGACTCGTACACCGCGTGGCCCAGCTCGTCAGCGCTGACCACCGTTGCGCCGAGCTTCTCCGCGATGCTGGTGACGGTCGACTTGCCTGCGCCCACCCCCCCTGTCAGACCACTGACGCTCACACGAGATCCGTGAATCAAGACTTCAGGATGATAGGACGCTGTGCCAGGTGGAGCATAGACTCGGACGCGTGTACGTCAATTGCGGCGAGTCGTGTAGCGAGCCATGACCACGTGCCGGCATTCACCACGCCCATGGGAGAGCGGGTTGAAGGAATTCAAGGGAAGACTTGCCGTGGTCACTGGGTGCGGCAGCGGAATTGGTCGCGAACTGACACGACAACTTGCGGCCGCGGGTGTGCGGGTCGCTGGTTGCGACCTCATGGCAGAAGCGTTGCAGGAGACTGTCGACCTGGTGAAGCGGGAGTTTCCGCATGCGCGGGTCACGGGGCACTCTTGCGACGTCGGGATGGAAGGGGACATTGCGAAGTTCCGCGAGGATGTGGCTTCCAGCCACGATGCCGAATGTGTCCATCTGCTCTTCAACAACGCGGCGA
>JAGWBL010000072.1 GCA_021295935.1 Pseudomonadales bacterium | reverse complement strand
GACGGAGTAGACATTGACCGCCTACCTGCAATTGCAACTAGCCACATGACCTTACGCGTCACGACATTCCTTCTTCTCAACTCGAGCACCGATGTGCTTCGTCGCACCGCTCTGAGCAGGTTTTCCGTCTCCAGCGAGAGGCGAGCACCGACACGTTGCTCATCTTGAGACCAAACGGAGCTGGCAGATTGGAGCGATCGCCCAAGAGCGGCGAGAAGTATCGGACCGTACATGGCATCGTCGCGGTGCGAGACGGAGTTCGGCGGAACCGGTTGCTTCCCCTCGAGGACGTGACTGAGCCCCAGAGAAAGCCGCCTTGGATCAGGGTACGGATCGGCCATGACGCGCGATTCCAGCATGTGAAGCGCACCGTGGACCAAAACAGGCTTGCGACAGTGTGCGAGGAGAGTCATTGCCCGAACATCGGCGAGTGCTGGAGTCATGGAACAGCCACGATCATGTTGATGGGAGCTGTGTGCACCAGGGCGTGCAGGTTCTGCGCGGTCGATACCGGCAATCCGCGAGGTTGGCTCGATCCAGAGGAACCCGCGGGTGCCGCCGAATCGGTCCGATTGATGGGGCTCCGATACGTGGTTCTCACTTCTGTAGATCGTGATGACCTGGAGGATGGCGGTGCCAAACACTACGCGGAATGCATCGGGGCCATCAAGCAAAAGAACCCAACCACCGTGGTGGAAGCTCTGTGCCCCGACTTTCAGGGGAAAGAATCGTCAGTCCTAACCGTCGTCACTTCGGGAGTAGACGTGTTCGCCCAGAATCTCGAGACCGTGAGACGGCTCACACACACGGTGCGCGATCCGCGCGCCGGCTACCAGCAGTCCCTGGACGTGCTCGGAGCGGCGAAACGGTTTGGCGTTCGTCGGACCAAGTCCAGCCTCATGCTGGGATTGGGAGAGACCGAGAGTGAAGTGCAGCAGTCCATGGAACACCTGGTTGCTCATGGAGTCGACTACCTCACTCTCGGCCAGTACTTGAGACCGACCGAGAACCATCTTCCAGTGGTGCGATGGATCCATCCGGACGAGTTCGATCGCTACCGGGAGCTTGCATTGGAGACAGGCTTCAGGGACGTAGCGTCAGGCCCTCTCGTGCGTAGCAGTTATCGCGCCGACCGGCTCGCGGCCGAACTGACGCAGCTACCGGAACCGACTCAGACCGATGGCGTGCACTCAGGTCCCTGAGCGATTCGACATGCAGGGGACGTCTCGTTCACGAGACGTTTCGCACCTGCCTTCTCCACCGCACTTGTTTCTAGAGGGACTGCGCGAACCGGGCGAAACACCGCTTGTTCACGGCCGTTGGCCGTACCTGCGCTTAACCATCGTACCCCGTGCGGAGAGTCTGCAAGACAACTAGATCAAGCAATGATTCAAGAAGGCCAGGGACCCATCCCCTCGGCTCGTCCACGCTCGCAAGTTCGAGCGTCACCCGCATGCCGGAACTGATCTGCTGAACAAACCCGCTGTCGAGCCATGATCCCGGCAGCCAGGCGCGAGTAGCCAGTCAGCGGTGTCTGATTTCTCTCGGCTCAGCTTCCACACCAACAGCCTCGCCGCAATCATCCCTGGACGGCACTCTCAGATCGAACAGATCCGGGCACTCCAACCTCTCCTCTTGGATAATGCCTGCTCCGCCTTGATCTTCTCACGCTCGATGCTCGTCTTTCGCAACAACTTCGATGCCATTCCGATCCAGTTGGTGAGCGTGCGCGACCTCGCTGCCTGGAGGGAGTCCCAGCGTCCGGAGGCACTCGGCTGGCTCGACCGTGCCAAGTTCCAAGGCAAGGCAAATCAATGGGCCTCCATTCCGGATCAAACGGGCGCGCCGGGAGCTGTCGTCGCGGGCATCGGAACGGAACCCGACCTGCAGAGCATCGCAAGCTTGGGTCGACGGCTGCCCGTCGGGGATTACCGTTTGGCTGACGAACTTGTGGAGCACCATCCCGTTCTCGCCATGGGCTGGGGATTGGGTTCCTATCGTTTCGAGGCGTACAAGCGGCGGAAACGGGAGTTCGCCCGTCTTTTTGTCGGCGGCGCCATGGATGAGGTGCGTTCCGTTGTCGAAGCCGTGGCTCTGTCACGGGACTTGATCAATCGGCCAGCGTCTGACATGCTGCCCGAACACCTGGAACGATCTGTCCGTGAAGTTGCCGAAGCGCACGATGCGCAACTGCAGGTCACAACCGGCGACGAACTGTTGTTCGCGGGCTACCGCACGATTCACACGGTCGGGCGAGCCAGCGCGTGCCCGCCACGGCTGCTGGACCTGCGATGGGGCGACGACGACAATCCCAAGGTCACACTGCTGGGCAAGGGCGTTTGCTTTGATTCGGGAGGTCTGGACCTCAAGACAGCGCAAGGCATGCGATCAATGAAGAAGGACATGGCCGGCGCTGCGACTGCATTGGGCCTTGCCAAGCTCGTCATGGCCCAGCGTTTGCCCGTGCGGCTGAGATTGTTGATTCCTGCCGTCGAGAACGCCGTGTCCGGCAATGCCTACAGGCCGGGAGACGTCATACGAACCTACAAGAACCTCACCGTGGAAGTCGGGAACACAGATGCCGAGGGACGACTCATCTTGTGTGACGCGTTGGCTCTGGCAAGCGAGGAGCGACCGGAGTTGATGATCGATTTCTCGACGCTCACAGGTGCCGCGCGAGTCGCGCTTGGCAGCCAGATCGCCGCTCTGTTTTGCAATGACAACGACGTCGCGGACCAGATCATCCACCACGGCGAAGCGGAGTTCGATCCGATCTGGAGATTGCCGCTCGACGACGAAATGCGCAAGGAGCTGAAGAGTCCAATTGCGGACCTGTGCAACATCACTCCCAACCGTCTTGGTGGCGCGATCTCCGCAGCTCTGTTTCTTGAGGAGTTCGTGGAGGGGACGTCATGGGTGCATTTCGACATGAATGCCTGGAACACCAAGTCACGTCCTCTGCAGCCGGTCGGGGCCGAACCCAACGGCCTGCGGGCTGTCTTCCGATATCTGGAAGATCGATACCGCTGACACCGAGCCAGTGCCGCGAACGCGTGAGAGCGAAATGAACCTGTTCCTGCACGAGACCCGGGCAGGCAAGAAGATTCGGTTTGAACCGCTTGAGCCCGAAGTGGTCCGCATGTACGTCTGCGGTCCCACGGTGTACAGCCGCGCTCACATAGGCAATGCCCGACCACCCGTCGTGTTCGATGTCCTCGCGCGTGTGCTTCGTACGGCGTTTTCCAAGGTGCGGTACGCCGCGAACATCACCGACATAGATGACAAGATCAACGCCGCCGCTCGCGCCAATGGCGAAGACATCGCCGATTATGCAGAGCGGTTTGCCGCGATCTATCGCGAGGACATCTCGGCGCTGAAGGTTTTGCCTCCCGACATCGAACCGCGAGCAACGCACCACATCGAGCCAATACTGGCCATGATCACTCAACTCGTTTCGAGCGATCGCGCATACGAAGCGGACGGCCACGTGTTGTTCGACGTGGCGTCGGATCCCAGCTACGGCATGCTTTCCAACCGCACCCTGGACGAGATGATCGATGGAGCTCGAGTGGAAATCGCTCCGTACAAGCGGGATCCGAAGGACTTCGTGTTGTGGAAACCGTCCGATCTTGATCTTCCTGGATGGGAAAGCCCATGGGGCCGCGGGCGCCCTGGCTGGCATATCGAGTGCTCAGCGATGATTCGAGAGCACTTCGGGTCGACTATTGACATACACGGCGGCGGTTCCGACCTGCTTTTCCCCCACCATGAGAATGAGCTTGCCCAAGGGAGAGGCATCGACGGAGCGGACTATGTCCGGTACTGGGTACACAACGGCATGCTCACCGTCGAGAAGGACAAAATGTCCAAGAGCGTAGGGAATGTGAGTGCCATTCGCGCCCTGCTCGCCGACCACGACGGTGAAACATTGAGATACGCGTTGCTCTCCGGTCATCACCGCCAGAGTCTTCACTGGGACCTGCGGTTGATTCACCAAGCGCGACGAAGTCTCGACTCGCTCTACGGAGCGGTCCGACACGCCCAACCCGACTTTAGCGGGTCGTCGCTTGCGTTTGCCGATCGCCAGTGGGCGGAGTTTCCCGAAACTGTTCGACGTCACCTGGAAGATGATCTGCACACGCCACGGGCGCTCGCGACGATGCACGAGATCGCGGGGAAGATCCGCAGATGCGACGACAAAGACCAGCAGCGCGGGCTCAGGGACCGCCTGCTTGCCGCTGGTTGGTTGCTGGGCATTCTGCAGCGATCTCCGGAGGAGTACTTCCAGAGCGGAGCGTAATTGAGCCCAGAAGAGATAGAGCGGCTGTTGGAGTGCCGAGACCAGCACCGGCAAGATCGCGAATTTCACGAGGCGGACGAGATTCGAACCTACCTTGAACACCGGGGCGTGCAGCTCGAAGACAGCCGGTCCGGAACCATTTGGAAGAGAGTGCGTCGCAGACATTAGCTGTCGGGATGGCCTCGAGTGATCAAGGGCGATTCATGACCGGTGTATGCCGCACTGAGTCCGGCGTGGTGGTGGTGCCCCTCGGAACCCTTGACTGCGCCGTCCAAAGTCCAAGAATCCGCATTGGGCAATGCCCGCGAGCCTGGGTGGCGAAACTGGTAGACGCGCCAGACTCAAAATCTGGTATGGGAGACCATGTGTCGGTTCGACTCCGACCCCAGGCACCAATGCTCTCTTGTGTCGGCGTTCAAGCCGACACATTGGTGACACGTACGTGCCCGGTTCGTCTGCCGGGCAACCGCCATGAACCATGCTGGAACACGCGTCCGGTTCGCGCAATATCAGATGCATGGTGTAGCCGTGCAGCGCTTCTCGTATGCATTGCGCACACATGAATCAAGCTGCTGTGAGGTGACTCACCCTCGCCTTTGCACAATCTCCAGCATGCCTTCGGTTCAGGCTTTGGAAGCGGAAGACCGCAAACGCAGCCATTCCACCGTGGCCATGACGATCAGCGCGAACAAGATGAGCAGCGTTGCGACGGCAAGAATGGTCGGGCTGATCTGCTCCCGAATCCCCGCCCACATCTGACGAGGAATGGTGCGTTGCTCCAGGCCTCCCATGAACAGCACGACTACAACCTCATCGAACGATGTCGCGAACGCGAACAAGCCACCTGAAATCACACCGGGCGCAATCAGGGGCAACTTGACCCTTCGGAAGACTGTCCATGGTGTTGCGCCCAAGCTGGCTGCTGCTCTAGACAGGCTGGCGTCAAACCCCGCAAGCGTGGCATTCACCGTGATCACCACGAACGGCGCGCCGAGCGCGGCATGGGCCAGAATCAGTCCCAAATGCGTCTGTGCGAGACCGATCTGCGAGTAGAAGAAGAACATGCCGACAGCGACCACGACGATCGGCGTGATCATGGGCGAAATGAGAAGCGCAGTGATGGCACGCTTGAATGGCGCTCCTGGGTTGTTGAGCGCGACTGCGGCCATGGTCCCGAGCACGGGCGCAATCAAGGTGGCGAAGATCCCAAACACCAGGCTGTTGCTCAACGCGCGGGTCCATGTCTTGTCGAGCAACTCGCGATACCAGCGGAGCGAGTAAGCGTCCGGATCGAGCTTGAGCATGCCCTCCGTAATGGTGAAGTACGGTTCCGCATTAAAGCTCAGTGGAATGATGACGAGAAGAGGGGCCAAGAGAAAGAAGAATCCGACTGCGGCGGCGCCCCGCAAGACAAGTGCGATTCCCGATCTCTTCACAAGGGCACTCATGCGAGCTTCAGCTGGTCGATTCCTACCTATCTGTCGAACAATGCGTACAGCACCAGCACGGAGACCATCAGGATGGCCGAGATGGCGGCTCCCAACCCCCAATTCAGCGAAGTCTGGATGTGAAACGCGATCATGTTGGAGATGAGCTGTCCGCTTGTGCCGCCAACGATGGCTGGCGTGATGTAGAAACCGATCGTGAGTATGAAGACCAAGATGGCTCCAGCCGTGACACCCGGCATGGATTGGGGCCAATAGACGCGAAAGAACGCG
>JAGWBL010000071.1 GCA_021295935.1 Pseudomonadales bacterium | reverse complement strand
CCGACTCGAGGTTCTCTCCGAACAACTGGATGTCCGCACTGTCGAGGGCAACGCTGCACACCCTGACGTGCTGGAGAGGGCCGAAGCGGCAGATGCCGATCTTCTGATCGCCGTCACCGGAGATGATGAAGTCAACATCGTCGCGAGCCTGGTGTGCAGGTGCCTGTACAACACGCGGCCGAACGTTGTCCGCTTGCGTTCGACAGCCTACAGATCGGAAGCGGCGAAGGGGCTGTTTGAGGGCTCCGATCAGATTCCGATCGACGAGCGGATCAATCCCGAGCAGGTGGTCGTAAACCAGTTTGACGAACTGCTGAAGCATCCGGGAAGCCTCCAGGTGCTGAGCTTTGCCGAAGGACTGGTCAAGCTGGCTGCCCTTCGACTCTCGCCGTCAAGCCCGATGGTTGGCAAGCGTCTTTCCGAACTCCATCGTGACCTTCGCAAGATCCGATTCAAGGTCGTGGCGATCTATAGGGGCGAAGGCAAGGTCGCGCTGAAGGACACCACCATGCTGGAACACCACGATGAAGTGTTCTTCCTCTGCTTTCCCGACGACATCGACAAGTTGATTCGCGAGCTGAACGGCGACTTCCGCCCGGTGCGCCGCGTTGCCGTTGCGGGCTGCGGAAACATCGGCACTGCGCTCGCCAAGCGGATCGAGCGACGTTACGACGTGAAGGTCCTGGAGCCTGACGAGCAGCAGGCCGCACGCGCCGCTGAAACGCTCAGGCGTGCAACGGTGATCAGGGCGGACGCAACGCAGCGGGAGATGCTGGAGAAGGAACTCCTTCAGGAGTTTGACGTGTTCTGCGCGGTGACCAACGATGACGAAGTCAACTTCATGGCGTCCGTGCTTGCCAAGCAACTCGGCATTCCGCACGCGATCGCCTTGATCAGCAACTCGGCATACGCGGACCTGGTGGAACTGCGGAACCTTCTTGACGTGGCCATCTCGCCAAAGCAGGCTGCCGCTGGAGAGATACTCTCTGTGATTCGAACGGGCGCCGTGGAACACGCGTACAGCGTTCGCAAGGGAGTGGCCGAAGCGATGATGGTTCGGATTCAGGACGGCGCCTCCATCAAGCCCGTGGGCAAGACCGTCCAGGAACTTCCGCTCAGGCCGGGTGTCTCGGTCGGGGCGTTGGTCCGGAATGGACGCGCCATCATCGAGCCTGAAGGGGAGGTGCTGCAGGCGAACGATTCCATCATCTTGTTTGTGCCGGACAAACAAGCGGCGGGCAAGATAGCGCGTCAGTTCTCCTTGTCTCCTTTCCACCTCTGATGAGAATTCGTCCGCTTCTCGGCATAGTCGGGAGCGTCTTGCTCATCTTTGGAGCGGCATTCGCCGCTCCGCTGGCTTGGGCTCTCTTGACGGGAGAGCCCACAGTGTGGGCGTTCTCGGCGAGCCTTGCATTGACGACCGGGTGCGGCGCGATCCTACGTCTTCAATGGCGCCGGCCAGCTGAACTTCGCGCCAGGGACGGCTTCCTTGTGACGTCGCTGATCTATGTGTCGCTAGGGTTCGTGGGTGCGATTCCGTTCTGGTTGGCGCCTGGAATGCTTCCCACGTTCGCCGACGCCGCGTTCGAGTCGTTCTCCGGAATCACGACCACCGGCGCGTCAGTGCTTGCTGGTTTGGACGAACAGTTTCGATCCATTCTCCTCTATCGAAGCCTGCTTCAGTGGATCGGCGGCATGGGCATCATCGTGCTCGCGGTTGCCGTACTTCCCATGCTTGGGGTTGGCGGCATGCAGCTGTACCGAACCGAAACACCCGGTTCCGTCAAGGACAAGAAGCTCACTCCGCGCATCACGCAGACAGCCCAGGCGCTCTGGTACATCTATCTCGGCATCACCGTGCTGTGCGCCGGCGCTTACTTCCTCGCCGGCATGAGCTGGTTTGACGCGATGTGCCATGCTTTCACCACGGTCGCAATTGGTGGCTTCTCGACTCATGATGCAAGCATCGGTCACTTCGACAGCGCGGCAGTCGAGTGGGTGGCCATCGGGTTCATGATCCTCTCCGGAATCAACTTCAGCCTTCACTTCACCGTCTGGAACCGGCGCGACCCACGCGCCTACGCCCGCGACTCGGAAGTGCGTTTCTACCTCTGCTTCCTGTCCCTGATGGCCATCCTTGTCTTCGGCCGAGTCTGGTTTGCAGGAATCGAACCTGGAACTTGGCTGCTCGCTCTGCGGGAGACTCTCTTTCAATCCGTCTCATTTGCCACGACAACCGGATTCGCCACGACGGATTACGAGAAGTGGCCCAGCGTCGTTCCAGCACTGCTCTTGATCACGGCGTTCGTCGGGGGCTGCGCCGGGTCTACCGCGGGCGGTATCAAGGTGTACCGCATCCAGCTGATTCTCCGCCAAGGCGTTCGGGAGGTCAACAGGCTGGTGCACCCCCACGGGGTCTTTCCGATCAAGCTCGGCCCCCAGCCCGTGTCCGCTCGAGTGATCGATGCAGTCTGGGGGTTCTTTGCGGCGTACGTTGCGGTGTTCGCCTTGCTGTTCTATCTCTTCCTGCTGGTTTCAGGCATGGATTTCAAGACTTCCCTTTCGGCGGTGGCTGCATGCCTCAACAACCTCGGGCCGGGTCTGGGAGATGTTGCTGAAGGCTACGCTTCGCTGTCTGCGCCCTCGAAACTGCTGCTTGTCTGCGCGATGACACTGGGGCGACTGGAGATATTTACAGTGTTGGTGCTTTTCACCGCCCGATACTGGCGTCCCTGACGCTTGCGCGCACCAGTGCGCGACTCATGCGCTGCCTCCTGCTCGGAGTGTCTCCTGCGCTTGAGCGCTGGTGAGATTGGTGGGGCTACACGTCCAGGTTCACGACGGAAAGCGCGTTGTGCTCGATGAACTCCCGTCGCGGTGGCACATCCTCGCCCATCAACGTGGCAAAGAGAGTATCGGCTTCCAAGGCGTCGTCGACCGAAACGCGAAGCATTCGTCGACTCTCCGGATCCATCGTCGTCTCCCACAGTTGCTCAGGATTCATCTCGCCGAGGCCCTTGTAGCGCTGGAGTTCGACCTTGCGCCTCGACTCCTGCATCAACCAGACCATCAGTTCACGGAAGGACGTGGTTTCGTGACTGCGATCCCCTTTTGATACATAAGCACTTGATTCTAATAAGTTTTCTACTTCATCGGCAAGCTCCCGCACATGCCGGTGGATCGAGGACTCCAGGAACTCGTGATCCAGTCTCACGGTCTCTTCAACCCCCAGTCGCGTGCGCTTGACCTCCGGCAGCCATTCGCGGTGCTCGGCATCGAATACCAAGTTCACGCGACACGAACCGGCCAGGTCTTGCAACTTCGCCGCAAGCCCTCGTGCCCAGGATCGCATCCGGGTCTCGTCGCGGCGCGTGTCGCGGTCCAGCCCCGACACGTCTAGCAGACGCTCGGTAATCTCGACCGCATACCTGCGATCCATCGCCTGAAGTCGTTTCCTCACCGCAACGAACCTCTCAGCGAGCTCGGCAATCGCCTCGGCCTTCAACGGGGGCGCACCCGCCCGTGGAAACACTTGCGTTCCTTCCAGCGCGGACTGGAGAAAGTACTCGTCCAGTTCGTCCTGATCCTTGATGTAGCGCTCGTGACGGCCGCGCTTCACCTTGTAGAGCGGCGGCTGGGCTATGTAGACGTGACCATCCTCGATCAACCCCGCCATGTGCCTGTAGATGAAGGTGAGGAGAAGCGTTCGGATGTGGGAGCCGTCAACGTCTGCGTCCGTCATGATGATGACTCTGTGATAGCGCAACTTGGACGCGTCATACTCGTCTTGCGATCCGGCCGAGATCCCGCATCCCAGCGCCATCACCAGCGTCACGACTTCGTTGGAAGCGAGCGTCCGATCCAGTCTGGCGCGCTCGGTGTTCAGTATCTTGCCTCGCAACGGCAATACCGCCTGAGTCTTGCGATCCCGACCCTGCTTCGCCGATCCCCCCGCCGAATCTCCCTCTACCAAGTACAGCTCCGACAAGGCCGGATCCTTCTCCTGGCAATCTGCCAGCTTGCCTGGCAGCCCGCCCATGTCCAGCGCGCCCTTTCTGCGGGTGAGCTCTCGCGCCTTGCGTGCGGCTTCTCGCGCCCGTGCAGCATCCATCATGCGATTGGCAACGCGCTTGGCATCTTGCGGGTGTTCATCCAGAAAGGTGTTCAAGAACTCGGACACGTGCTGCTCGACAGCAGTGCGCGCCTCGCTGGAAACGAGCTTCTCCTTGGTTTGCGACGAGAACTTGGGGTCTGAAAGCTTGACTGAAACGATGGCAGTCAGACCTTCCCTCGCGTCTTCTCCTGTGGCGTGGACATCCGAGCGCTTCGTCAAGTCTTCACGTTCGATGTAGTTGTTGAGCGTTCGCGTCAGCGCGGTGCGAAATCCCGACAAGTGCGTTCCGCCGTCTACCTGTCGGATGTTGTTGCAATACGCGAGCACTTGTTCGCTGTAGCCGCTCGTCCATTGCATGGCCACCTCGATCCCGATGCCGTCCTCGGAAGACGCTTCGAATCGAATGACACCGTGGAGCTTCTCCTTCCCGCGATTGAGATCCTCCACAAACGCGCTCAGCCCCCCCTCGAAACAAAAGACGTCCTGGGCGCCGGTTCGCTCGTCCTGGAGCTCGATCGTCACTCCCTTGTTGAGAAAGGCGAGCTCCTTCAACTTGCTTGCGAGCGTCTCGTAACGGTAGTCCGTGTGAGCGAACACCTCTGCAGATGCTTCGAAATAGCACGCTGTTCCTGTTTGATCCGACACTCCCACCTGTTCCATGGCGGTTTCCGGCTCGCCATCGCGATACGTCTGTTCGTGGACATGGCCGTCGCGCTTGATCGTCAGCCGGAACAGCGCAGACAGCGCATTCACCACCGACAGCCCTACGCCATGAAGTCCACCGGAAACCTTGTAAGCCTTGTCATCGAACTTGCCCCCCGCATGCAACGTCGTCATGATCAGTTGCGCCGTGGGCACGCCTTCCTCATGCATTTCCACCGGAATGCCGCGACCGTTGTCGCTGACCGTCACCGCGTTGTCGCCGTGAATCGTCACCTCAATGTGGTCGCAGTGTCCCGCGAGGGCCTCGTCGATCGCGTTGTCCACCAGCTCCTGGACCATGTGGTGCAGACCGGTGCCGTCATCGGTGTCGCCGATGTACATGCCCGGACGCTTGCGCACCGCTTCGAGGCCGTGAAGGACCTGGATGGCCTGGGCGTTGTACTCCTGTGCCGGCGTTGCCTGGTTGTCGTTCATCTTCGTGTCCCTAGGCCGTCCGGCCTGTCTCAAATCAACGCGCCAATGCCATGTGCCATCGCGATGTTCCACGTGGAACATTGCCGCTTGTAAGCTGTCCGCCGGGGCGCTCCTGCGCACTGATCTGATTTCTCTGCGCCCGCCTGCCGCCCTTCTGTCCGACCCGGCATTGCGAAGGCCTGCCACGGCGATCGCCCCGATGTCAGCCCTGCCACGGAGTCCGGCAAAGCGCTTCCATCTGTCATCGGATGGCCTCTCGTCCGAGGCTTGTGATCACCTCGACCAGCAACGGCGTCTGCAATCACCCCGAATTCGCCCGAAAGACGCTCGCGCCAGCTCAATTGCGGCCGGTGCGGCCGTTCCTTGCGCTCGCTACAAGACCTTGGACGCCGGCCCATGCCGTAGCGCGGTGTTTTGCCTGACGGTCCGCACAAACACGTCTGCGCGTCAAGAATCCCGTCTGGAAACCTCTGATTCTAAGTCCCTCATGCGTTGCCAGCCCCAAGCCATCGCACCCTGGCCAGGCGCCTTGACCTGCCAGAACAGAGACATCGGGGGACTGAAAACCTGCGGTCTAGCACAACCCCCTCGGGACCTGAACAACCAAGCTTCTGGCGTCCTTGAGCCAACGGACGGACTGCAGGGGGGCGGGCAGCCCCGAATCCCCGCCCGGTCCAGCGTCACAACCGCATGGGGCCGATCACGAACAGCATGTCACGAGAATCCGTGTCCTCGATCTTGACAGTGGTGTCATGGTCCTTGACATGCAGG
>JAGWBL010000070.1 GCA_021295935.1 Pseudomonadales bacterium | reverse complement strand
CGAGAAATCCCGTCTTGTGCGCCACATCAAGCTGGCCGAGATAGGGATCGCGCTCCTGATCGTGGCGACTTTGTACTTGCGCGATCCGGTGTTGATGCTGTTGGTATTGTTCCTGCTCGGCGCACAATCGACCTTCTACAGCCCGCTCAAGTGGTCATTGCTTCCTCAGCATCTGCGTTCCAACGAGCTGGTTGGCGGAAACGGATTGGTCAAGATGGGGACGTTTGTCGCCATATTGATTGGGACGATCGTCGGAACGCAACTGGGAGCCCAGTCGGCACTTGTGGGTTGGCTCGCATTCATGGTGGTCGCGGTCGCGGTTGTCGGCTACTTGGCGAGTCTTGCGATACCCAAGGCTCCGGCCGATCCCGGGGCCAAGCCGGAATGGAATCCGTTCACCGGCCTCATGGACCTGTTCAAGGTTGCGACCGAGCGCAAGCCCGTATTTCAGGCGATCGTGGGCATCTCCTGGTCCTGGCTGCTGGGCTCCTTGTACCTTGCCCAGATGGGCAATCTCTCCAAATTGCATTTGGGCGGCAACGAGTCGGTGCTCACGCTGTTTCTCGTCACCTTCACTCTGTCCGTGGCCGGCGGGTCGTTGCTGTGCGAGGCTCTTGGACGCCGGCGCGTCGAGATCGGACTGGTGCCCTTGGGAGCCGCCGGCATGAGCCTGTTCGGTTTCGACTCGTATTTCGCCATCCAGTCGATACATCCGCCGGCTGAACTCGTGGGCGCGATGGAATTCCTGCGGCTTTCTGGTTCTTGGCGATTATTGATCGACTTCCTGATGGTTGGCGTGTTCTTCGGCATCTATGTCGTGCCGATGCAGGCGATGATGCAGGCTCGCACGCCTCAGGATCGAAGAGCGCGCGTGATAGCCGCCAACAACGTGATCAACGCGATCTTCATGGTCATCGGTGCGGCACTCGCGGTGTTCTGGCTCACCTATCTGGGCTACAGCATTCCCCTGCTGTTGGTAGCGGTTTCAGTCGTCAACATCCTGGTGGCGATCTACATCTTCAACCAAGTTCCGGAATTCACCTTCCGGTTTCTCATGTGGGTGGTCACGCATTCGCTGTTCCGAGTTCGCCATTTCGGTCTCGAACACGTACCGGAACGCGGTCCGGCCATGATCGTTAGCAATCACGTCACCAAGATCGACGCGCTGGTTCTCGGAGGGTCCGTGAGCCGTCCCATCCGCTTCATCATGAGCAACGAGATCTACCAGCGTCCGATTCTCAAGTCGATCTTCAAGACCAATCGCACGATTCCCATCGCGCCGAAGACCGAGAATCCGGAGGCGTACGAGAACGCCTTCAAGGAGATCAGGGCGGCTCTCGAGAACCGTGAGCTTCTCTGCATCTTCCCGGAGGGGCGCCTGACTCCGGACGGGGAGATGGGAGAGTTCAAGGCGGGCATCAAGAAGATCGTGGACACCACTCCCGTGCCCGTGATTCCCATGGCATTGCGCGGCCTGTGGGGCAACTTCTTCAGTCTTCACGGCAAGGGTCCGTGGCGTGGCTCGTTCCGGCCACGGTCGCGTGTCGCCGTGCTGATTGCCGCTCCTGTCAAGCCCGAGGCTGTCTCTCCCATGGGGCTGCGCACTTCGGTTCAGCAACTGCTCGCCAGCAGTTGAGGTTCCGGTGTGCGCCATGCTCGCTGACGTCACGCCATTTGCGGTTTTTCGCTTGCGCGAACACTGCGGTTGACTGGATGGAAATTGAGCTTTGTCGCTGAGGACCCGAGGACTCTCTCGATCGGACAAGCCCGCCGATCCGTGGGACTACAAGATCCTGCGTCCGAATGACGAGGACTTTCTCCATCCGCTTGTTGGCAACCTCGTTCCGGTGGATCGGGAGTGGACGCGCGTTGCGAAGTGGGGGGGCACGCTGGTGGGTTGCTACAGCATGAGCAGGGTCGCGGCCGAAGCGTTCGTATTGAACGCGTTGACGGTCGATCGAGAACATCGGCGCAGGGGGTTGGGCAGTTGGCTGCTCGCCCACGCCCAAGCGGTCGTCGAGTCCTCAGGAGGGCGCAGACTGGAGTTCAGATCCGTGCCATGCACGTCGATCTTTGCAAGATCGCACTTCCATGAGTCTGCGGACGGCGTGGTGCGGTTCGACACCACAGCGGATTAGGCAACCGATGGCTCAGGCGGTTGTAGACACGGACCATCTGCCCAGATTGCAGGGGACGGTTCACATTCTCTATTCGAAGTGGTACCCGGACTACGTCAACACCATGCTGCGACGGTGTCGGACTGTTCTCGAGGGTTGCGGGTTGCAGGTCGTGACACACAGGCTCCCGGGAACGCTGGAACTCGGCTTCGCCGCTGACCAGGTGACGCGAGAGCCCCCCCGTCCTGACGCGCTCGTGTGCCTTGGTGTGGTGCTGCGTGGAGAGACCCTGCACTTCGACATGATCGTGGACGAGGTGGCGCGTGCATTGGGGGAGGTGGCGCGCAAGTCGGGCGTGCGGGTGATCAACGAGGTACTGCCGGTGAACAGCCTGTCGGAAGCCGCGGCCCGTTGCGGGGATGACGACCGCAACAAGGGCATCGAGGCGGCTGTCGCCGCTGTCGAGATGATCCAGTGGAAGCGGACGTTTCCGCGCACCTGACCGCATTGCCGGCCTCTATCGAGTCGTTGCTTCCAAGTCCGCGGTCCTTGAGGGTGGCGGGAGGAACTCTGTACGTAGACGATTCACGATCTCGTGCTGCAGTGTCCAGCTTGCCTGGGAGGATTGCTCGGATGCTCGACCGGCTCTCGATGAACCATTTGCCTGTCGAGATCGAAGCCTGCCTCTCGGCCGCCCACAAGTTTCCGAGGCTCGATTCCGACTACGGCTACGAGTTGCATGTTGATGCATCCAGCGTTCGAGTGAGAGCGCGAGAGGATTGGGGCGTTTTGGCCGCGCTCTCGACGCTTGACCAGCTGCGGGAAGGGCGCGAGATTCCGCGATGCGTTGTTGAAGACTGTCCGAAGTTCCGCTGGCGCGGGTTGATGCTGGATCCTGCCCGGCGTTTCATATCGCCGAGGGTTCTGCAAGAGACTCTGGACCTGATGTTCCAATTCCGGCTGAACGTGTTGCATCTGCACCTGACCGACGATCAGGGATTCCGGTTCGGAACTTCAAGCTTTCCGCAGCTTGTGAGCAAGGAACACTACTCACCGCAAGAACTGGCCGGCTTGGTCGAGGCCGCAGCGGATCGAGGGATTCGGGTGGTTCCGGAAATTGACATGCCGGGGCACTGCAGCAGCTGGATCCGGGCGATTCCCGAATGGGGGGCAGTCCGAGAGGAGGTGGACACCAATCAATTCGGCGTCCAGAGGGCATGCTTGGACGTCAGCAGTCCTGAAGTGCGATCTGCTGTGGAGACGCTGCTCGGCGAAGTTGCGGTCGTGTTCCCAGACGAATTCGTTCACGTTGGCGGCGACGAAGTGGTTTCGGACTGGTGGGATCGCTCCGAGCGCGTGCGTGGCTACAAGCGCTTGAAAGGCATCCGGTCGAATCACGATCTGCAGGCCGTCTTCTATGGTTTTCTCCAAGACGTGCTCCGCTCCCTTGATCGAGCGTCGCTGGCTTGGGATGAGGCGTTGCATCCATCGCTGCCCAAAGAGTTCGCAGTCCAGTCATGGCGGTCCTTGGGCTTCCGAGATGCGGCCCTGCAAGCCGGCCACTCGGTCGTGGCGTCGGCGCCGTACTACCTTGACTTGAACTACCCAGCGGATGTGCACTATCGCTATCGCCCAGACTCCAGCTTGGAAGAGGCCCGTGCCAACCAGCAGTCGGAGAGGGACGATGA
Source organism: Pseudomonadales bacterium (assembly GCA_021295935.1). Classification (GTDB taxonomy): domain Bacteria; phylum Pseudomonadota; class Gammaproteobacteria; order Pseudomonadales; family Azotimanducaceae; genus Bin55. The sequence continues at coordinate 2,243 of JAGWBL010000070.1, read as the reverse complement.
CCGTCTTGCGCATGTCGTCGAAGGTGTGGCATGGGGTACGGGTCCGTTCGAGCTGCCTTCACTTCCGAACGGGGTCGAGTCTGGAGAACTCCTGGGAGGCGAGGCTTGCATGTGGGCGGAACTCGTCCCCGAGGACGAACTGCACCGACGCGTCTGCAGTCGCTTGCCCATGATCGCCGAGCGGTTCTGGAACGGGGCTGAGGCGGTGACCGAGACTGACGCGTACCGCCGGATGCGACACCAACACCGTCGACTCGAGACCACCCGCGGGTTCGTTGACCTGGGACGCTCGAGAACGGAGGGTCTGCCTGAGTCGATGCTGCCGTTGCTGCAAATGCTGGAACCGGTGAAGTGGTACGCTCGCCATCTCGGCCCTCAGAGTCTGAGGGCCCGGCTTGAAGGCGCGAACGACGTTCACGCGCCCAGACCCTACGATGCAAGCAGCTGCCTGGATCAGATCGTGGATCGTCTTGTGCCTGAGAGCATGTTTGTCAGGGAGTGCATGGAGGATGTTCGAAGCGCCCGAGATCTGTCGCGTTGGACGTCGGGCTGGCGTAGCCAGAACCGGAACTTCGCGTCTGCGGTGCAGTCGCATCCGGAGCTGGCTGTCTTGGAAGAGGCCTCCGATGCGCTGGCTCTATTGGCTGATGTAGCCGAGGGCACGCGAACCGCAGATCGATCGCTTGCAGGTCCTTACGGGGAGGTGCTGCTGCCTGTGGTCTACGCGTTCTGCGACCGTGGGGATTGACGCCGCGCTCAGATACTGGGGCTTGGATGGCTCCGTCGCATCGTTTGGCGACGGCTACATCAACGACACGTTCCTGGTTGGCAGTCGGTTCGTCGTCCAGAGGGTCAACGAACGGGTCTTTCCGAACGCGGAGGCCCTGATGCGCAACGTCAGTCGAGTGGCGGACGCATTGGGAGAGCTGGGGATCCACCCTCTGAGAGTGCCAGATCGAACGAACCCGTACCGCGTTCCCGACGGATCGTTGTGGCGCGTGTCCCCGTACGTGAAAGGACGGTGCTTCCGCCAGGTTCCCGAAGAGTTGGTTGAGCCCGCGGGCGAAGCGTTCGGAACGCTTCTGAATCGCCTCGCCGCTTGCGACGTGTCGCTGGAGCCAGCTGTTCCCGGATACCACGACATTGACCACTACCTGGCGATCCACGACACACTGGAGCAAGACGCCGAGACGAAACCGGAACGCGAATTCGTGGAGGTGCAAAGGCATCGTGTGCCTGATTACTCCACCGGCGAACAGATCATCCATGGCGATTGCAAGGTTGACAACCTGATCTTCCATCCGAGAAGTCCTCGAGTTCTCAAGATCGTGGATCTCGACACCCTGATGCAGGGACATCCAGCGTTCGATTTCGGCGACTTTGTTCGATCCGCCTGTACCTCCGTCGGAAATGCAGAGTGGCAGAGCATGATGAAACGCGGCAAGAGCGCGATTGCGGGGTTCTTCAGACCGTTCCGGCTGCCATTCCGCGCGGTTCGTGTCTCAGAGTCCATGGCGCTGGCTCCGGCGCACATGAGCTTCATGCTGGGACTGCGTTTCCTGAACGATCACTGTCAAGGCGACAGGTACTTCAAGGTGCGGCGACGGGGAGAAAACCTCGAACGCGCCCGCGCGCAGTTTCGGCTGTGCGAGGCGTTCCGCACTGGGGTGCCGGATCTCTCCCGCTGGATCGAGGATGCGCTCGACTGAGGCGTACGTCGGGAAACGGCCACGACATCGCATGGCGGCCGGGAAAGGGGGTCTAAGATTCATCGGTCCCTGCGCCCCATGAGGTCAAGCATGCGACGCTGGCAATCCGCAGAGGGCAACCCACTCTTGCGCACCGGTTCGTGGTTGCCTTGCGAGCGTGGGAGGGGTTGGTCGCGGGATCGGACGATTGGACACACAATGGAAGATGCGCCCATTCCCGCCGACGGATCGCAGCCCTCCTGGCGTCAGGCGTCGGCATCGTGCAAGTGTCTTTGCTGTATTGGCATGGCGCTTGCAGATAGAACACGATCGGAATGGGAGTGGTTGCTCGCGCAGTGGACGGCATCCTTCCCCCGAAGTGTGTCGTAGGCGTCGAGCCCTGCGGAGGGCGTTGCTTGGCTTGCGGCGATTCGGTCAGGTGTGGTCGACAAGCGGCATCACTCGCATGACGGGACGGATGGGTCGATGTCCCGAGGCCACTTCTCGGGGGCACGATTTCGTCGCTGACGAAGTGAAGTCGAATCGGTCGGCGCT
>JAGWBL010000069.1 GCA_021295935.1 Pseudomonadales bacterium | reverse complement strand
CGCCTCCGCCTCTCACGCCGTACGGATGGGAAGGAGCCGGAACCTCAACGATCTGGGTGTCAATCATCGGCAGATCCGACGCTACCGGAATGCGATAGTCCAGGAAACTGGCGTTCTCCAAGACACCATCGTCGTCGTAGATGTACTCCTCGTTCAGCGCCCAACCGATGCCCTGCGCTGCACCGCCCTGCATTTGGCCCTCCACGTAGGACGGATGTATGGCCGTTCCTGCATCCTGGATCGCCGTGAACGCCTTGATGTCAACCTTGCCTGTCTCCCGATCAACCTCCACGTCGGTCCAGTTCACCGAGAAAGACGCTCCCGGCCCTTTGGCATTGAGGCTCGCGCGTCCGAGTAGCGGACCTCCGGTCCGGTTGGAATCCCTTGCTATCTCAGCGAACGACATGGGTTCGAGATCGACGTTGATCCCCGGCTTGGGGACGGCGTGCCCTTCGCTCCACTCCACTTGATCCGTATCCAGCTCCCACACTGCAGCGGCACGTCCGCAACACTGCTGTATCACGTCCTTGCACGCTTCCACCACCGCCATTCCCGTAGCGAACGTCGTGCGACTGCCTCCCGTGAGCCTGCAGAACCCCGCCGAGTCTGTGTCCCCAACCTGGGCGTCGATGCATTCGTATGCCACTCCAAGAGTCTCCGCCGCCATCAGGCACATGGATGCTCGGGATCCACCGATGTCGGGATTGCCCTCCGTTATCTTCACCGACCCGTCCTCGGCAACTCTCACTTCGGCGCTCGATTGCAATCCGGCATTGAACCAGAACCCGACAGCGACACCGCGACCGCAGCCTCGAGGTGATCTGCGCAGGTAGGCAGGATGGTCTCGTGCAGCTTCCAGGCAGGCACGCAACCCGATCGGCGGATAGACGGGGCCGAAGGTTGCCTGCGTCCCCTCCTTTGCTGCGTTCTTGAGCCTGAACTCGATTGGATCCATGCCGACTAGTCGCGCCAGGTCATCAACCACGCTTTCCATGGCGTGTGCCGCCTGCGGAGCGCCGGGCGCCCTGTAAGCTGCCACCCTTGGCTTGTTGACTATGACGTCGTAGCCATCGATTCGGAAGTTCTTCAGGTCGTAGGGTGCAAAGATGGACTGGCAACCTGCGGACATGGGTGAACCCGGAAACGCGCCCGCTGCGTAGGCAAGCCACGCAGTGGCGGCAATGATCCTGCCCACCGAGGTTGCCCCCAGTTTCACGCGGCACTGCGTCGCCGATGCAGGCCCCGTGGCACGAAACACTTCCTCACGCGACATCACCATCTTCACGGGACGCCCCGTTCTCTCGGCCATCAGCAGGGCAACCGGCTCAAGATAGATCGTCGTCTTGCCACCAAACCCTCCTCCAATCTCCGTGGCAACCACGCGAATGTCACCCGCCTTCTTGCCCAGCACCTGCGCGGTCAGGTCGCGCACGTCGAAGTGTCCCTGCGTGCAGCACCAGATGCTTCCCTTGCCATCCTCGTTCATCGTGGCCATGCACGCCTGTGGTTCGATGTAAGCCTGGTGGGCCATTGGGACGCCAAACTCGCCATCGGCGACATGGTCCGCCCGTTTGAAGCCCTTCCGAATCGATCCGCGCTCCCATGTCCTGTGGGCGGCGATGTTCCCGGCGGGATGTGCGGCGTCTCCATTCAAGCGGACGGTCTCGTTGACGACGACCGAATCAGGATCCATCGCCTCCGCCAGCGAGAGCACGGGTTCAAGCGGCTCGTACTCCACGTGGATCAGAGACAGCGCGAGCTCTGCCAATGCCGGACTCGTAGCTGCCACCGCGGCCTCGGCATGGCCGTGGTACATAGCCTTGTCACGGGCCATGATGTTCGTGCCCAAGTCCCCCGACGTGTCGCGACTGAAGTCGTGTCCGCAAACCGCATCGAATACTCCGTCGAGTGCAAGCGCGCTCGAGAGCTCCACTCGCCGGATCTTGGCGTGCGCATGCGGCGACCTGAGCACCTTGCCATGAAGCATGCCCGGCAGGCTCCAATCCGCCCCGAACCGCGCTCGTCCGGTGACTTTATCCACTCCGTCCGGACGTGCCGGTCGGGTTCCGATCACCTTCACTGACGCGGTTCCTGTGACCTTGTAGATGCCTGGCAAAAGACCCGGTCCTCGGATGGGTTCATCTCCAGCGCCGCGGCCTGCACTGCGCGGACGACCTTGTCGTAGCCAGTGCAACGACAGAGATTGCCTGCGAGCCAATAACGAATGGTGCTCTCGTCCGGATCGGGAATGCGTTCGAGCAAAGACTTCGCCGCGACGATCAGACCGGGCGTGCAGACTCCGCACTGGAGTGCAGCGAGCTCGAGAAACTTCCGCTGCACGACATGCAAGCCTTCCGGTCCTGCCACTCCCTCAATGGTTCCAATGCGCCTGCCCTCGGCTTCCGGCGCCAACACCAGACAGGAACACACCAAGCGATCGTCGAGAGTCACCGTGCACGCCCCGCAATCACCGGTCCCGCACCCCTCCTTGGTGCCGATCAAACCGAGTTCATCGCGGAGCAACTCGAGCAACGTCTGGCCAGGATCGCACAGGACTTCGTGGGCAACGCCGTTGACCGATGTGGTGACATGGAGCCTGGACATGGCTAGATCTCAGCGCCCTCCAAGGATGCCAACGCACGACCATGCGCGATGCGGCCCGCTCGCCTGCACAGCACGGCGATGATCTTCCTGCGATACTCCGCAGTCCCGCGCTTGTCCGAAATCGGCCGCGCAGATGCCGAACACTCCGCTCCGGCCTTCCCAAGATCGCTGTCCTCAACGCTAGTTCCAATCAGTCGCTCGCCCGCCCTTCGAACGAGCAAGCACCTCTCCGCGACGGCACCGATGGCGATCCTGCTGTCCCTGCACACTCCGGCTTCGTCAAGTTCCATGGACACGGCCACGCCTGCCACCGCGATATCCATCTCGGTGCGCGGGATGAACCTCAGATAGGCATCTCCGAACCCCTTGCTTGGTCGCTTGACACGAAAGCCCAGAAGGAGCTCATCGCGTTTCAGGCAGGACTTGCCGACACCGACAACGAAATCCGCCGCCGCGACCTGCCTCGTCCCGCGGGCGCCCGCAATCTCGCACTGCGCCGAATTCGCTATCAATGCGGGGATCGTGTCTCCCGCAGGCGAAGCGTTGCAAAGATTGCCCCCGATCGACGCCCGACCCTGGATCTGTGTGGATCCGATCAGGTCTGCAGATTCCATGAGGCCGGGAAGGAGCGATGCAAGTCGCGGGTTTTCATTCAGTTCCGCGGATGGAATGGCAGCACCGACAAAGATGTCTTCGGACCCGATGGAAAGTTGACGAGTTTCGGGCAGGCGCTTGACGTCGAGCAGCAGCCGAGGCTCCCGATCGGAAGTTCTCATCTGCACGATCACGTCGGTGCCGCCTGCCAGGATCTGGGTGCGTCTTCCCGACTCGGCGCACGACGACAACAAGTCTAGAGCCGGTCCCAGTCGGGTGGGTGCCGCGAACTCGAACGCAGACAACGGAGGTTCAGTTCCCCGCAAGGTGATCGGGTCATTCTATTGGGGGCCTCCGCAGCTGCAGGAGGCAGGCAAGGGGTCATCGGAAGGAGATAATCTCGCATGTGAAACGACACTTCGACACGTCCACACCAGCGTTCGGGCAGCACCTTTCCGCCATGGCTGCAGAGTGGCAGCGCGCGCTCGAACTGGAGGGTCTTGACGCTGCCGTCGTGACGGCGGGCAAGGCAACCCTGCACTACTCCGACGACCTGGGACCGCCGTTTCGCGCCAATCCGCACTTCCTGCGCTGGGTGCCATTCGTCGAGTGCGAGAACTCGGTGTTGGTAGTCCATCCCGGCGCCCGTCCCCAGCTGTTCTGGTGGAAACCCCGGGACTACTGGTATCTGCCCTTGGATCCACCCGAGTTTGTCGACGGAGCGTTCGACGTGAAGGTTTGCCCTGACACTCGGGCCATTGCCCGAAGTGTCGTCTCCACTCTCTCCAATTGCCGGAAGATTGCACTGGTCGGGCCCGAAGCTCTTGAAGCGACGCTTGACAACCGCTGGGACACCGCCCCCAAGGGCCTCGTGCAGCGCCTGGAGTACTTCCGGGCCTATCGCACGCCGTTCGAGCTGAACTGCATGCGGGAGTCGACGCGAACCGCCGTGAAGGGGCACCTCGCAGCAAGGGAAGAGTTCCTCTGCGGAGGTTCGGAATTCACGGTTCACATGGCCTACTTGAGGGCAAGCGGGCAAACCGAAGCGGACCTTCCTTACCCGAACATCGTGGCCATCAATGAACATGCAGGCACGCTTCACTACCAGCGGTACGAGCGCAAGCGACCATCGCCGACACACAGCCTTCTGGTCGACGCCGGCGCCAGGCACATGGGCTATCACTCCGACATCACGAGAACCTACTCGTTCAATGCCGGCCATCCGTTGCAGGAGCTGGTCCAGAGACTGGATGAAGCGCAGCAAGAGCTCATTTCCAACATCAAGCCCGGCCAGCAATTCGCTGAACAGCACGAGTGCATGCGATACAAGATCGCAGGGATTCTCGTCGAAGCCAGCATCATCAATTGCTCCCAGGACTCAGCGATTGAGAGCGGCTTGGTGGACGCGTTCTTCCCACACGGTCTCGGACATCTTCTCGGTCTCATGACACACGAGGCCGGCGGACACCTGAGCTCCGAGATCGGCCCAGCCAATGCACCTCCACCGAACCGAGCGTACTTGCGACTTACGAGAACTATCGAACAGGGGCAAGTGTTCACGATCGAACCCGGCATCTACTTCATTCCCATGTTGCTCGACCCATACCGCGGATCTTCGGAACTCAACTGGACTTCCATTTCCCGACTCATGCCAGCCGGCGGGGTGCGCGTCGAGGACAACGTGTTCGTACGCGCCGACGGGTTGGAGAACATCACTCGGGCGGCGTTCGACGAGTGTGACGCCAGTTCGTAGTCGTGCCAGACTTGCAACGCCGTTCCTGCTGAACTGGCCACTCGGCGCCGCACAGCGGAACTATCTTGGAGGGCGGGCCCGAACTTTCGCATGCGGACGAGCGACAGCGGGCACCCAAGGTTTGCCATTGCCTTGCTGGACTCGACTGACGTGCCGATTGCAATCGACGGACCCTTGACCCGGTTGGTTCGGGACTTACGAAGTCAAGCGCGGGCGACCACGTTCACCAGTGCAGCGAGTCATTCGGCTCTCTGCTCTGCTCCTGAGGCAAACTCGAACATCCTCCTCACGTTCAGGCTCCCGCAAGGCTGGAGGAATCGCGACAGGCCATCCATACGCGGATACATGGTCTCAACCGAGACTGGCCGACCAGTCACTGACAATCGGGCCAGCAGTCCTGCCCAAGAGATACCTAGGACGCGAAATGGCTCCCTCCGTTTGCCGCGGGAACCCCGCGTTGATGGCCCGAACCCAGCAGCGGATCAGGTCTCGCCGTTCATTCGATACCAGACCTAGTCGATGAGGACTGGACTCTCGTGTTGCTGAACTGCTCCTCGCCTCACTCGCCACTCGTGCAGCTCCACGCCGAAGCTGTACACCACCGGAAGAACCAGCAGGGACAGCGCTGCGGTACTCAGCAGTCCGCCGACCATGGGAGCTGCGATGCGCTGCATCACGTCCGAACCGGTGTCTGACAACAGCATTACGGGAAGCAGTCCGATGACCGTGGAGAACGTCGTCATGGCCACAGGGCGGAGCCGGCTGGCGGTGCCCTCTCGAACCGCGTCCAGGATCTCTCCTCGACTCAATTGCGGTTGCCCGGTTTCAACTCTCTCACGCCGTTGCCGTTCCACCGCCTCGCGAATGAACGCAACGACCAGAACCCCAATCTCCACCGCTATTCCCGCAAGCGCTATGAAGCCGACTGCCACCGCCACCGAAAGATTGAAGTCGAGCCAGTAGACGAGCCAGAATCCTCCCGTGAGCGCGAACGGCAACGAGAGCATCACCAAGGCCGGAGCACTGGCATTGCCGAAGTTCATGTAGAGCAACACGAAGATCAGGAGCACCGTAGCAGGAATGACCACTTGACGCCGGGCTGCAGCGCGCTGCTTGAACTCGA
>JAGWBL010000068.1 GCA_021295935.1 Pseudomonadales bacterium | reverse complement strand
CGACGGAAGTGCGTGATGGACAGATCGTCGTGGCCCGTGTTGCTGACGAAGTGACGGTAAAGCGATTCGAGAAGCTCACTTCGCCGCGGTACTGCCGCCTCATGCCGGAGAATCCCAACCACGAACCCATCTTGGTCGACATGGAGCAAGGGGACTTCGCCATCGAAGGCGTCAGCGTGGGAATCCTGCGCCTTTCGAGCTAGCGGCAAGTCTGCACTGCCAATCCGACACGATCACCGCGCGCAGGTCCGTCACTTGCCGGTGCGTTGGCTGTTGTCATGCCACGCGCCGCCGCGATACACACACATCCAAGCGTTCCGTTGCTTGCCTGCCACGGTGACGTAGTGTTCCTTGTTCTTTCTTGACCATCGAACGACGGCGTCCTCCCCCTCGGGAGATTCCTGCGGCGCGGAGAGCAAGAACTTGTACTTCTCTGCCAAAGCCGATCCGTGGGGTATCAGTTCCTTGACCTTTGGAGCTCTCGTCTTGCGATTCTTCGGAAACTTGCTCGCCGCCAGAAAAATGCCCGATTCCCCATCCCTCAAGATGTAGAAGTCGCTGGCGTCCTCGCAACTCAATTCCGGCATCGGGATCGGGTCCTCCTTGGGTGCTGCAACCTCGCCGTTACGCTTGATCTTGCGCGTGTTCTTGCACTTGGTGCAAGCAAAGTAGCTGCCGAACCTTCCGACTCGGCGGTGCATCTCCGCGCCGCACTTGTCGCATTCCAGAACCGGCCCGTCGTAGGCAGCGGCCGTGAACTGTCCATGCTCGATGATGACTTGCTGGCACTCGCGCGTGTTCGAGCAGAGGTGCAGCATCCGTCTCTCGTCGACCACGAACGACAGCATTGAGCATCCACACTCGTCGCATCGACGCTGGGTCAACAGCCTCTGCAACTCGTCGTCCTCGGATTTGGGCAAGTCGCTGGAGGGCTGGAGACTCATCGTCGATTTGCACCGCTCCTTGGCAGGCAAGGCAAAGCCGCTGCATCCCAGGAACACACCCGTCTTGGCAGTTCGGAGGCGCATCGGTCGTTTGCACTGCTCGCACGCGATGCCGACTTCGATTCCAGGGTTGCGTGGCATTCCACTCGGCTGGCTGGCGAGCTCGAGTTGTTGCTTGAAGTTGGCGTAGAACTCGTCCAGGACAACCTTCCAGTCGGCATCGCCGTTCGCGATGGCGTCCAATTGCTTCTCGACATCCTGGGTGAACTCATAGTCCATCAGATTTGTGAAGGAGCGGCAAAGGCGGTCCGTCACCAACTCTCCCATCCGCTCGGCGTGGAATCGCTTCTCCTTGAGCTTCACATACCCTCGTTCCTCGATCTTCGAGAGGATGGCATTGAACGTGCTGGGACGGCCGATTCCCTTGCTGTCCAACTCCCTGATCAAGGAAGCTTCGCTGTACCGCGGCTTGGGACGGGTGAAGTGCTGGTCGGTGTCGGCCTTCACGCAGGTGAGGCGCTCGGTTTCCTGATACTCGGGAAGCAGTTGGTCTTCGGGCGACGACCTGCGTGCCGGCAGGACCCGGGTGAAGCCGTCGAACAACACGACGCGTCCTTTCGTACTCAGTTCGAACTCTCCTGCGTGCACGGTAACCGTTGTGCTCTTGTACTGTGCGGGGCTCATCTGGCACGAGACGAATCGCCTGCGTATCAGCTCGTACAGCCGAAGTTGGTCCCGTTCCAGTTGCGCCGCGCGCCCGGTCTCGTCGTCCATGGCGTCGGTCGGTCTTATGGCTTCGTGTGCTTCCTGAGCCGTCTTGCTGGTCGAGAATCGATTCGGATTGGCGGGCAAGTAGTCGATGCCGTACTTGCGCTCGATGAAATTTCGCACCTTTCCGATCGCATCTGCGGACAGGTTCGTGCTGTCCGTACGCATGTACGTGATCAACCCCGCTTCGTAGAGTCTCTGTGCCAGGAGCATGGTCTTCTTTCCACTGAATCCAAGCTGCGACGAGGCCGTCTGCTGCAGGGTTGAGGTTTTGAACGGAGGACGAGGTTTTTCGGACCGTCGTGATTCATTGACTTCCGCAACATGAAAGGCACACTGCTTCAGCGCACGCAGGGCTTCTTCCGCCTCATCCTTGGTGCCAGGTCGAAATCTGGCCTTCCCCCGAGTCGCAACCTTGAATCGGCAAGTCGCCGACTCGCTGGATCGACGGAGATCGGCGGTCGCTTCCCAGTACTCCTCTGGTAGGAAGGAACGGATTTCGCGTTCCCTTTCCACGATCATTCGCACCGCCACCGACTGCACGCGCCCGGCGGACATGCCTCGGCCAACTTTGCGTCGCAGCAATTCGCTCAACCTGAATCCCACGACGCGATCGAGAAATCGTCGAGCCTGCTGGGCGTTGACCCGCTCTTGGTGGACGACGCCCGGCCGTTCAAAGGCCTTCGCGATGGCCCCCTTCGTGATTTCGCCGAATACGACCCGCTTGAACTCGAGCGGACTCATGTCGGGACTCCGACAGCGGCAAGCTCGGCTCTCCGAAAGCAACTCCTGCAAGTGCCATGCGATCGCCTCGCCCTCGCGGTCGAGGTCTGTCGCGAGATAGACGACTTCAGACGATGACGCCAGCCTCGCCAGTTCCGAGACTTGCTTCTCCTTGCCCGGAATGATCTCGTACTTGGCGCTCCATCCATTCTCGGGATCGATACCCAACTGTTCGTTGGTCATTCGCCTCTGGAAGCGTTCTCCGGAGGACTGCGGCAGGTCCCTGACGTGACCAAGACTCGATTCGACGCGGTATCCCTTGCCGAGATACCTGCTGATCGTCTTCGTCTTCCCTGGCGACTCGACGATAACTAGAGATTGTGGCATTTCCCTATTCTCACGTGGCTTGAGGATCCCCTAGGTATCGCTTCTTTCTCCTTGAATTGGCAGCCGCTGCTGCTCTTTTCAGACAGGGGAATTGCATGCTGGATTCCCTCTGCAGGTATCTGAACGGTCCGTCAAGTCTGCTTGGTTACGCGTGGGAGTCTAGTCCGAGTGCTAAATTGGGTGCGCGTCACGGCGTTCAGAGTTGCCTGAAGATCGCTCTCGTTCAGCCAATCGAGAATGTCGCATGGAACCCCTCGAGCCGGTCCAGAAACTTGCTCATCCGGAGGGCTGCAGCGTCGAAAGATGCCGCCCCCGGCTCCTCGGTGCCGAGCCAAGCGCTCGAATCCTCGAGCGCCTGAACACCCCAGCACTCTTGCGGCGCGTCTCGTAGCAGGGCCTCCATAGCTTGCCAGAACTCGGACTGAAAGAGATTGACGCCCCGGATCTCATCGTCGTCCGCACGCCAGCCAACGATAGGTGTGGAGGACGACGGATCGCGCAGCAGTCTCCAGGTGGGAGCATGATCGATTCGACGGGTGAACCGCTTGCGATAGCGAACGCACATGCGGCTTGTCTTGCGAAGCCTGCCGCCGGCAGACACGCGGTCCTCCGCTCGAAGAATGAGCCTGGGAAGGCGAACGCTCTCGACGATGAGGCCTTGCTGACGCGCTTCAGCGCGAACTCGCGCCTGAAATCGATCGCGCTTGCTAGGCATGATGGCAACGACGCCACCAACCCCGGCAACCAGGATCAACCCGACAAGAAAGTACGCAAACTTCACTCTCTTCCCCTGCGTTCCACACAGACTGTTCGAACCCGTCGGGCAGGGTTCCAGCAGCAACGCGGATAATTGACCTGAGTAATGTAAGCGTCTCTTCGTCGCATCGATCCCCGTGAGCAGATACACACGCATTCTCTTGGCTGTCGATCTGACCGACGAGTGCGAACATGTTGCCGAACGGGCGGTGCAGCTTGCGCAGGAGTGCAATTGCGAACTGCATGTGATTCACGTGCTCGAGCCCATGAGCATCGCGTACGGCGGCGACGTGCCGACAGACTTGGCGGCCATTCAGGGCTGCGTGCAGGAGCAAGCGGCTTCCCAGCTTCAGGAGTTCGCCCATTCAATCGGTGTGCCCTCCGAGCGTCAACACCTCGCCTGCGGTCGCACCGAGAGCGAAATCCGAAGAGTGGCTTGCGAGGCTGACGCCGATGTCATCGTGGTCGGGAGCCATGGACGCCACGGACTCTCTCTTCTGCTCGGTTCCACCGCGAACGGTGTCCTGAATGGAGCACGCTGCGACGTGTTGGCAGTGCGAGTCGGTTCTCCCGCCAGATAGGACCGCCTTGCTACGAGTCCAATTCATCGCGACGGCACTTGTTTCATGTCTCATCGCATGTTCCACGACGGCAGCCGACAGTTCACTTCCGTTTGACGGTGAACTGTACGAGAAGCGCACCAAGTACCTGAACGCGCTGTCCGCTGTCCGCAACGGACGTCAGTCCGAATTCAACCGGCTTAAGAACGAGCTGTCGGACTACGCTCTGCATCCATACCTGGTCTATCACGATGCCTCGCGACAGATCCGAAGTCTGAACACAAGACAGGTCTCGGGCTATCGAGAGCGACTCGCGGGAACGCCCTTGGATGATCTCCTGTTTCAGCGTTGGCAGCTGATCCAGGGCCAGAGGGGACGTTGGCAACGACTGGCGAACGCCTTTGAGGGTTCCGAGAACACGGAAACCGTGTGCTACTTCGGTCAGGCATTGCTTCATGTCAACCGAGTTTCCGAGGCCATGGAACTCGTTCCGAAACTTTGGGTTGTCGGCGAGTCTCAGCCGAAAGCGTGCGATTCGCTTTTCGCGGCTTGGATGCGCGCCGGTCACCTGACCGAAGACCTGGCGTGGAAGCGGCTGCGGTTGGCGCTGGAAGGGAATTCCCGGTCGCTTGCTCGGTACCTGTTGCGGTTTTTCTCTGAGCCTCGCCTCTCCCGAGCGCGTCAGTTCTACGAAGTGCATGTCAACCCTGCCCGCACAAGAACATCCTCGTACTTTCCCGATGACCAATGGGGTCGCGAGGGGTTGGCTCATGGACTGAAGCGGCACGCTCGAAGCCATCTGGACAAAGCCGAACAACTCTGGAAGGTCTATCGAGAGCGGTACGCCTTCAGCGAAGCTGACCGGCTCGAACTCGACGACTCGTTTGAGCGCTTGCGTGCCCAGGACCGCAAGTTGCCGGCCCACGTGCAGACCGATCGTACTCCGGAGACGATTGGCGCAATTGTGGATGCTGCAGTAGCTCTTCGTGAATGGGACAGCGCGTGGCAATGGCTAGGCACCATGCCGGATCCCGATGCCCAGGAGTTCAAGTGGCAGTACTGGCGTGGAAGAATTGCGTACGAGCTGGCGCTTCCCGATGCTCCATCTTTGCTAGATGAGATAGCCTCCGTTCGGACCTACTATGGATTTGCGGCTGCCGCGGTTCTCGGAGCGCCGCCATCCATGAACGAATTGTCGGTGCCGGATTCCGTTTTGAAATCTGGCGTCGAACGCCATCCCGGTGTGGCGCGTCTGTTGGAGCTGCTCGCCGTTGGGGACTTGGTCAACGCGAAACGCGAATGGAAACTGCTTGCCGCCGACTTGGCATTGGAGGACAAGCTTGCGGTTGCAGCCTTGCTCAACAATGCGGGATGGACAGATCAGGCGATATTCGCCGCCAACGCAATGGGACTTCATGACGTCATCGCCGTTCGGTTCCCTCTTGAGTACGAACGCAACTTTCGCAAGGCGTCGTTTGCGACTTCCGTGGACCTGCCGTTCCTGTTCGCCATCGCGCGACAGGAGAGCGCGTTCATGCCCAAGGCAAAATCGAGAGTTGGCGCGTTGGGCATCATGCAGATGATGCCCGCCACGGCGAGGAGCACCGCGCGACGCGTCACCTTTCCTGACCCCAGCGCCACCAGGCTGCTGGATCCCAGCTTCAACATTCCGCTGGGCGCACACCATCTTGCCGAGTTGCTGGAAGAGTTTGACGGCAATCGCGCGATCGCTGCGGCGGCGTACAACGCGGGCCGAAAGAACGCACGCAGGTGGCTGAACAACAGTTCAGGCATGGACACCTTTGCATGGATCGAGCGGATCACCTACTACGAGACTCGGAACTACGTCAAGAACGTGCTGGCTTTCTCAATCGTGTAGACCGTCCCTTCCTTTTCCCCCACGAACTGATTGTCCGATGAAAGTCCGGTGCTCGAAAGGGCTCTTTCTTGATTGACATAGGTGCCAACCTGACGTCGAGCGAGTTCGCAGGCGATCTGGACGAAGTGCTCGTGCGGGCCCGGGCCGAGGGAGTGGAACACATCATCGTGACCGGCACCTGCAATCGCTCAAGCCGGGCATCCGCTGCCCTCGCGCGCTTGCATCCGGACATTCTGAGCGCGACCGCCGGGATACACCCTCACCACGCTGACCGGGCGACCGAAGATGACATGGAAGAAGTGAGGCGCCTGATCCGGGATGAGCATGTGGTCGCAGTAGGCGAGACCGGGCTGGATCACTTTCGTGACTTTGCTTCTCGCGAAAATCAGGAGCGTGTGTTCCGGGCTCAGGTCGAGATCGCGTTGGGAGCCGGCATGCCGCTGTTCATTCACGATCGCGATTCAGGCGGGGAGGTGTTGCGCGTGCTGAAGGA
>JAGWBL010000067.1 GCA_021295935.1 Pseudomonadales bacterium | reverse complement strand
GTCGGCCGTGGGAGCGGCATTGGCCAGCCCGGAACTGACTGGGTCTGATCCACCTCCACCGCCGCATGCTGCCAGCAAAGTCAATGCAATCGGAAGCGTGAGCACCCAGCGAAGGGCCATCCAGATGAGAGATTTCGGACATCCGTCCGGACTCCTGTTTCTCATCGCTTGGTTGCTTCGTGTCGTTGCCAGTCAGAGAGTGAAGATGTCGAGCCTCACGAACGCTTGGGACGAAGCTCGTCGGTTAGGTGGCGGGTTCGCCGGGCCGAGCCATCGCGATCCCTCGTGAATGCCGGCGCCCTCATTCCGAAACAGGTCCGGCAGACTGCTTCAACGCCTCCTCCCGGGCTGATCGCACCTTCTCGTTCGTCTGGTTGAAGAGCAGTTCTCGCCGCTTGCCCGCCTCTTCCTCCGAGATCTCACGTTCCCCAAGCTCTCGACACTTCTGGAATCCCTTCTCCAGCAACGCTCGTTCGCGCAGTTGCTCGCGCCAACGTGCAAGATTCCCGAATTCCTGCCACACTTCGTCGCCGAACAGATTGCCGAGCAGAGTCGCCCAAGGCCAGCTGATGATATCCGCAATGCTGTACTCCGCTCCGCCCAGGTACTGATGAATCGAGAGTTGGCCGTCCATCACGCCGGCGAGGCGCTCGCATTCGCCGGTGAAGCGCTTCCGTGCGTACTCGAGCTGCGATTCGTCAGAAACGAGATTCTTCGCATAGTTCTTGAAGTGGTTGGCGTTGCCCATCATGCGGCCAAGGTTGGCCATCTGCCAATGCACCCACTGGAGCACGTGAGAGCGCTTCCTCGGATCCCGTGGAAGAAACTTGCCTGTCTTGTCGCCGAGGTATTCCAGAATCGCACCTGATTCAAACACCGAGATCGGCTCGCCTCCATCCACGGGCGCGTGGTCCACTATCGCCGGCATCCGGTTGTTGGGACTCACTCGCAGAAACTCGGGTCGAAACTGATCCCCGCCCCCGATGTCGACCGGAATGACCCGATAGTCCAGTTCGCACTCCTCGAGCATGATGGTGGCCTTCCATCCGTTTGGAGTGGGCCAAAAGTAGAGATCGATCATTCAGCGTTCTCCTCTTCAAGGTCCGAAACGCATCGAGCGCCGAGAGCGAACGAACAGCGCCATACGTTACTCTGCCACCCTTCGGAACGTTCGCGTGACGGCGACCAATTCGGCCAGTCCCTTGATGGAGATCCTGATCTTCAGCAAGTTGCCACTTTCGGTCACGGAGTAACGCTCGACCCCCGTGACGCCGGCTCGCCTGCTCCTCACCACAAGTCGATCGCGCCGCGCCACCGAGGCCTGGACGGTCCAACCACCCGTCTCGAGTTCTCCCAGCATCACGTCGTCGTAGTGGGATCCATCGTATTGAATGCCGATCGCGTCCGATTCTCCGTCGATGCGTAGCGTCTCTGCCCCAAGCACTTTCCAGCGGTCCCGTGCGAGCACCGACGCCGGAGCGCTGTCAAAGACGATGCTGTCTTCAGGCAGTTCATCGCTCTTGGAAACATCAAGCTCCCACGCACCCGTCAGGGCGGCCGGGATTTCGCCGGCCCGCGCAGGCGGCGCCATGGCAATCAGGACGACGAACAGCGACGCGACGCAAGCAATCCCCGAGCCGGCGACCGACATGCGAATCCCTCGGCAAGACGACGACTCCGGCGGAACTGCCAAGCCCCCTATTTGGGGGTTGCCGGCGGAACACTCTCCGAACCTGCTGGGCGAATCATCTGACATCCGGTTATGCCCATCCTCGCCACATGTGGTCAGTACCATATGTTATTCCCTCTGGTGACTGCTGGACCATGCCCCATCCTCTGGTAGCCGCGCTGTCGGAGCGAATTCTGGTGCTGGACGGAGCAACCGGGACCATGCAACAGCAATACGGCCTGTCCGAGCCCGACTTCCGGGGCAAACGGTTCGCCGATCACACCCATTCGCTCAAGGGCAATGGGGACCTGCTGAGTCTCGTGCGGCCTGACATCGTGATGGACACCCACCGAGCTTACCTGCGGGCAGGCGCCGACATCATCGAGACCAACACGTTCAGCGCCACGTCGATCGCTCAGGCGGACTACGCGCTGGAAGGTGCAGTCTTCGAAATGAACCGCGAATCCGCACGGCTTGCAAGACGCGTCGCTGACGAGTTCACGTGCCCGGAAAAGCCGAGATTCGTCGCGGGGGTGCTCGGGCCGACGAATCGGGCCGCGAGCATTTCTCCCGACGTCAACGATCCAGGCACCCGGAGCATCACCTTCGCAGCCCTTGTCGATGCGTACGGCGAAGCCGCTGGAGCCCTTCTCGAAGGCGGTGTCGACTTCATCATGATCGAGACAGTTTTCGACACCCTCAACGCCAAGGCCGCGATCTTCGCCGTCAAGCAAGAGTTCGACCGGTTGGGAATCCAGACTCCCATCATGGTTTCAGGCACGATCACGGACGCCAGCGGCAGGACGCTTTCCGGCCAGACGCTCCGCGCCTTCTGGCATTCCATCGAACACGCGGATGCAACACTGGTCGGGCTGAATTGCGCACTGGGAGCGGAGGAGCTGCGCCCGCACGTCGAGGAACTCTCCACGGTCGCGACTACTTTCGTGTCGACTCATCCGAATGCGGGACTGCCCAACGAGTTTGGAGAGTACGACGCCACTCCCGACGAGATGGCGGCCGTACTGCACGACTTCGCGCGTCGCGGTTGGGTCAATCTCGTGGGTGGATGCTGCGGGACCACTCCCGACCACATACAGGCGTTCGTCGAGTGCGTGTCCGAAGTGCCGCCTCGCAAGCTTGGCACAGGCAGTCAAGGCCTTCGCCTGTCCGGCCTCGAACCGGTGCTTGCCGACCAAGACTCGCTCTTCATCAACGTCGGCGAACGGACGAACGTCGCGGGTTCCAGCGAGTTCAAGCGGCTGATTCTGCAAGGTAGATATCAGGACGCGCTCGACGTCGCTCGCAACCAGGTCGAGAACGGCGCGCAGCTGATCGACGTCAACATGGACGAAGGCCTGCTGGATGGCGTGGAAGCCATGCGGACATTCCTGAACCTGGTCATGAGCGAGCCGGACATCAGTCGGGTGCCCGTGATGATCGACTCCAGCGATTGGGAGGTCATCGAGACCGGGCTGCGCTGCGTTCAGGGCAAGAGCGTCGTCAACTCCATCAGTCTCAAGGATGGCGAGCAGGCCTTCGTGAGCCGCGCAAGGGCGTGCAGACGCTACGGAGCCGCTGCCATCGTCATGGCATTCGACGAACGGGGCCAGGCCGACACGCTGGAGCGACGCAAGGAAATCTTCATCCGGGCCTACCGGATCCTCACTGAAGTCGCGGGCATGTCGCCCTCCGACATCATCTTCGACCCGAACGTCTTCGCCATTGCCACCGGCCTGGAAGAGCACGCTTCCTACGGCATCGATTTCATCGAGTCCTGCAGATGGATCCGCGACACCTTTCCGCAGGTCCGCACATCGGGCGGCATCAGCAACGTGTCCTTCTCGTTTCGCGGCAACAATCGGGTTCGCGAAGCCATCCACGCGGTGTTCCTGTACCACGCCATCAAGGCCGGCCTCTCCATGGGCATCGTCAACGCTGGTCAGCTCGCCATCTACGAGGAGATTCCGAGAGAGCTGCGGGATCCGATAGAGGATGCGGTCCTGAATCGGCATCCCGAAGCCGGAGAGCGGTTGCTCGACGTCGCACAGGCATACTCCGGGAGGGGTCAGGCACAGAGTCAAGCCGACCTGGGCTGGAGGGACGGGAGTGTCCAGGAGCGCCTGGTCCATGCACTGGTCCACGGCAAGACGAAGTTCATCCTCGAAGATGTCGAGGATGCACGCCAACAGGCAGAGAGTCCGATCCGGGTCATCGAGGGCCCGCTCATGGATGGAATGAACGCGGTGGGGGAACTGTTCGGGGCAGGCAAGATGTTCCTGCCTCAGGTCGTAAAGAGCGCCAGGGTGATGAAGCAGGCCGTCGCCTATCTGGTGCCCTTCATCGAGGAGTCCAAGCATCCCGATGAAGTGGGCAGGACCAACGGAACCATCGTCATGGCGACAGTGAAGGGCGACGTGCATGACATCGGAAAGAACATCGTCAAGGTCGTGCTGCAGTGCAACAACTTCGGGGTCATCGATCTTGGGGTCATGGTCCCCGCCGAGGAGATCCTGGCCACCGCCCGAACGGCGAACGCCGACCTGATCGGGCTCTCGGGGCTGATCACGCCCTCACTTCACGAAATGGTGCATGTGGCCTCCGAGATGGAGCGGTTGGGATTCGCGATTCCCTTGCTGATCGGGGGCGCCACCACTTCCAAGGCCCACACGGCGGTGAAGATCGAGCCGTCCTACTCCGGCCCGGTGGTCTATGTGCCCGACGCCTCCAAGAGCGTCGGAGTGGTCAACAGCTTGGTTTCCAAGGACCTTCGTCCCGTCGCCTGCGCTCAATTCCGCGCCGAGTACGAAGCCATCCGCCAACGGAGGCGCGACCGTCGAATAAGACCCTCAAGGTCCCTGTCCGAAGCCAGGGACAACCGATTCAGCTGGAACTGGAGCGACTACAGGCCACCGAAGCCACGTGTTGCACTGGGTGAGGTGATCGAGATGCGGACGATGGAGCTGGTGACACTCGTCGACTACATCGACTGGTCGCCATTCTTCATGACTTGGTCGCTGCGTGGCAGGTACCCGGACATTCTCGATGACAAGAAGTACGGGGAAGCTGCCCGCGACCTCCACCGCAACGCGCAGGTCATGCTCGAACGCGTGATTGGCGACAACCTGCTGTCCGCTCACGGAGCGCTGGCCTTCTGGCCCGCCAACCAGCAAGGCGACGACATCGTGCTGTTCGAGACCGAGTCCCGCCAGCGCGAACGGGCACGGCTGCTGCACTTGAGACAGCAACATGCGGCTCAATCGCCCAACTACGCTCTCAGCGACTTTGTCGCACCGCCACCAGTATCGGACTACGTCGGCGCCTTCGCCGTGACCGTCGGTACCGAGATCGACGAGGTCGTGCGCTCTCTTGCGGGCGACGACTACGACGAGATCATGATCAAGGCGTTGGCTGACCGATTGGTAGAAGCGTTTGCCGAGCACCTCCACGAGCAGACCCGGAAGCGTTACTGGGGCTACGCGCAGGACGAAGACTTCATCAATTCGGAATTGATCGCTGAAGCGTACAGAGGCATCCGCCCCGCCCCCGGCTATCCCGCCTGTCCCGACCACCTGCAAAAACCCACACTGTTTCGACTGCTGGATGCAACCAAAGTCACCGGCATCCAACTGACCGAGAACTTCGCCATGTGGCCCGCGTCAAGCATATGCGGGTGGTACTTCTCTCATCCCGAGTCCAGGTACTTTGGCGTTGGCAAGATCGCACGGGATCAACTAGAGGACTACGCCGCTCGACGAGGTCTGTCAGTGCAAGAGACCGCCCGGTGGCTGGGGTTTTCTTCCGGGGAACTTGCGGCCTGATGACAGTCGAGCCACCTAGCCTGCTTTCAGTCAGTTCAGGACACAAGCAGCCCCGTAGAGCTTGTGCTCATCTCCTGCCCCACGCCAGCCGACTCAGGCGGCCCACGCAGTTCGCAGCAATCCCGAGATTCGCCTGCTCTCTCGAGAACAGGCTACCGCAAGTCCTGGTTCCCGCACCATGACGTTCAACGAAACACTTTTCTTGGTCTTCATTGCGGCAGCTCTCGCATCCTCCGCGGCCCTGTTTATGCGTCAGCCTCTTCTGGGGGTCTACATAGCAACCGGATGCGTGCTTGGGCCACATGTCCTGGATCTCGCAGGCGACTCTGGAGTGATGGAGGAGATTGGGACGGTTGGCATTGTCTTGCTGCTGATGCTGATCGGGCTTGACCTTCCGCCTCATAAGCTCAAGAACGTGTTCCGCCGGTCCATGATCACGGCGCTGGCGAGTTCAGCGCTGTTCTTTGGAATCGGGTTCGGCGGCATGCTCGCCTTCGAGTTCTCGCTGACAGAGTGCGTAATCGGAGGAATCGCCGTGTCGTTCTCCAGCACGGTAATGGTCGTGAAGCTGTTGCCCGTCCGAGTGCTGCACCACCGACACATTGGTGAACTGGCGATCAG
>JAGWBL010000066.1 GCA_021295935.1 Pseudomonadales bacterium | reverse complement strand
CCATTTGATCGGTGATCGTGGTCAAGCGGCTGACATCCAGAACAGCGACATCGCGGGCCTTCAGTTCGTCGAGTTGGTCAACGATCCAGCCGCTCAGGTCACTCCGCGGATTCGATGCCGGCTTCAATCTCTGTAGAGACCGTTCATGTCAATGTATTTTATCACTTCCCTCGGCACGCGAAGCTCTCCAAAGTCTCTCCTGCGCAACGCTTCCCGGACAGCGGTCGAGGAGATCGCAGGCATCGAATCGGGAGGCCAATACGCAAGTCCTGGGGTCTCCAGCAGCGCGTGCGGATCGTCCGTTTCCCCAAACCCCTCCGGTGTTCGACTCTGATCGGTCACGAACCGATTCAGCACGACAAGACTCGCCTGCTTCGAGAGGTCGGATGGTCGGTGCCACCGAGCGATGTTGCGGATGGCGTCGTTGCCAGCAATCCAGACCACATGGCTGCCGGCGCGACCGGAGAGTTGTTCTATGGTGTCGATGGTCCGGGTCTCTGCCCCTTGGCGCAGCAAGTCGACATCGCAAGGAGCGAGCACCGGATCTGATTCGCATGCGATGCGGAGCATCTCGAAGCGTTGGGAGGCCGAAGCGTGAGGGGGTTCACGCAGACGAGGCACCTTGGCCGGAATCATCAGCACCCGCGGCACGCCTAATCTCTGTGCGGCCGTCCTGGCAGCTTGCAGGTGCCCGGAGTGAATAGGGTCGAACGTGCCTCCGAAAGCGACCGTCACCCGCGTCGCGACACCCAATCGGGGGTCGCCAATCTAAGGATCCAGCCTTCTTGATCGAAGCGGGAGATAGCGCCGTTGTCGTTGCATTTTCAAATGGTTAAATCAACTCCGAGCACCTGCCGAACATGCTGAATTGTATTGGCAACCGTGTTGAACAGGAGGTGTACGGAGAACTGGGAAAGACCAGCAACGCCGGCACCGCAATCGGGTTCGGCATCGGGTCAGTTCAACGCGCTGATCGGCCAACGGACGAGTCAGCATAGAGAGGACAAGTGGTCACGGAGAGGACAAGTGGTCACGTGTTGCCACGAATCACTGACCGTTGCACGCAGCATATCGTGGATCCAGTCCATGCGATGCTCGACGAGGCGCAACTGCCGTGGCTCGATGATGTGATGCTTGGCGTAGCTCCCGCCAAAGACCAAGGCCCAAGAAGGCATCAGGAGGAGTTCCAAGTCTCCGAGCACGTCGAGCATCTCTGGCGGGAATGCGACACGTCTCGACTCCGTCCAGTTGAAGGGGGCAATCTAGAATCAGGCCGCAACCACGTTTGGACACAAGCGACCGAAAGCACCGATGGACCTGCTGTCGCTACTAGTTCTCGCAGTATTGCAAGGACTCACGGAGTTTCTGCCGATCTCCAGCAGCGCACACCTGCTTCTACCGTCCCTGTTGCTCGGATGGTCCGATCAAGGCCTCGAGTTTGACATCGCGGTACATCTTGGCACATTGCTCGCCGTGCTGTTCTACTTCCGTTCGGACCTCGCCGCCATGCTTCGTGGCACCGTCCACTACCGGAGAGGCGCTCCTCTCGATCCGAGCTTGCGACTCGCCGCGGCCCTTGCAGTCGCCACCGTGCCTATCGTGGCACTGGGGCTGCCACTCAAGCCCCTGGTGGAAGCGCACCTTCGTGATCTTGCCGTCGTGGCTTGGGCTACGCTCGGATTTGGGGTCTTGCTGGGGATTTCGGACTACGCCGGTCGAACCCACACCCGGCCGCGCCAGGTGGAGCTCTGGGTAGCTTCCTGCATCGGAATGGCGCAGGTCCTAGCACTTGTACCCGGAACCTCCCGGTCGGGGATCACGATCACCATGGCATTGTTTCTCGGAGTGTCCCGAACCGAGGCTGCGAGGTTCGCCATGTTGTTGTCCATACCCGCCATTGCGGGTGCCGGCTACGTGGCCGGTGTTGAAGCTGCCTCCGCGGAGCCCGGTTTCAATTGGGGCATGATCGTGCCGGCAACCGCCATATCCGCACTCACTGCGTTCGCATGCATCTCCGCGTTCATCCGGTTCGTCGAGCGCATCGGCATGCTGCCATTTGTGATCTACCGGATCGCGCTCGGTATCGCCTTGCTCTGGTTGATGTGATCTTGGAGGAAGCGCCAACGCTTGGCGCTCGGCAGAAGCCGCACGGCTTCAGCTCCGGGTCCTGGACCTTGCGTTCCGAACGACCTGGCGACAGAATTCACGCTCCCAAACAAGTCGAGGACTGTTCCTCGAACGCCTCGCGAGCCCGGGGACAGGAGACCGTGGCTGGCGACTCGTTGCCATGATCTCGGGCGTGCGCAGCAAGCGCCTTCAAAAAGGCAAGTCGTCGTCCGGTGATGAGTGGTCAGCCCTGTCGTTGGTTGCACGACGAGATTCGTGTCTACCACGATCCGCGCCGCTTCGCCTGCGATTTCCGCGTGGGCCGCCTCTCGGCTCCCGACCACCTGCATCCGCTCCGTCACGGCTGCGATTTCCGCGCGGGCCGCCTCTCGGCTCCCGACCACCTGCATCCGCTCCGTCACGGCTGCCCAGCATCTGCATGTCTCTGGCGTGAACTTCCGTGCGATAGTGGGTCTGCCCGTCCCGTTCGTAGGATCGTGTTCGCAGTTCACCCTCGATGTAGCACTGCGATCCCTTCTTCAGGTACTCAGCACAAATCTCCGCCAGTCCGCGAAAACAAACGATGTTGTGCCACTCCGTGCGTTCGTTCATCTCGCCCGAACCTCGATCGCGCCATCGTCGGGTCGTGGCGATGCTGAAATTTGCCACAGGCTCGCCGCTCTGAGTTTGGCGAACTTCTGGGTCGCGCCCCAAGTTTCCAATCAGC
The DNA here is from genome assembly GCA_021295935.1 of Pseudomonadales bacterium. GTDB lineage: Bacteria > Pseudomonadota > Gammaproteobacteria > Pseudomonadales > Azotimanducaceae > Bin55. Next base: position 3,427 of record JAGWBL010000066.1, on the reverse strand, counting down.
ATCACCTTGTTGAGGGCCATGGTTGCCGTCTCGCTGTCAAATCTGGCCAAGTTCAGTCAATCAATGGTACGACCTAGCCGAAAGAGACTACTGGATCTCTTCGCGATGCCCGCGCGATCGACGCGGCCAACATCTGAACGCCGAGTGTGAATTTCGTAGGCAGAAGCCGAGTCTTCGCTGCCCTGCATTCACTGCCCAGCCCGCCTCGGTTCCATGCTTGGAAGTCGAACAGGGATCGAGGTTGATCCCTGTTGCGGCGGCAACGCGCTTGCTGACGCTGCCCATTCTCTTCCGCAACGAGACGCCTCTGTCGCGCCACCCGGTTTTGAATCCGATCTCTTGGGCAGTGCCGGGATTGCTGTGTGCTTTCACCACTGGCGCTCCTGATGGAAATCTTGATTCCCCTGGTTCCGGGAGTCGACGCAGGTTAGCGAAGTTCGGAACGGGACTCTGTCTCGCGCTGAAAACTTTCGGAACGGTCCAATACGAAGAGCGCGCATGTTCGCATCGTCCAGTCTTCCGGCAGTGGAGGCGCGGCGAGGCAACCCGCAGGGCAGGTGTCCGATTGCACATTCGCTCGCGACCTCCATCGTTCCTGCGCCGTGTCGTACGATCCGCCAATCAACCGGAACCCGATCTAAATCTTGATCATGGGCGTTCTCGCCCATTCTCGAGCCTTTGGAAGATCGGCCGTCGAACCCTGTCCAGAGCTGGACGCTCTTCGCTGGACAAACACAATCAGGACCTCAGCGACGTGGTCACGCGTTTTCAATTGACTGCATGACGCCATAGTTCGAACCGAACCGCCAAGGTGATCGGACGCGGCTACCGGCCGCGTCATTCGCGACGCACAGCGTCGCCGCTCGTGTTCATTCGGTTCGGAGCATGGCGTACGCTGGTTCGAGACCCTCCGATTGGGGCAGGACTCCTACCGGATTTTGCGAGCCTCAATCAGACATCGAAAGCCCGGCATCGCGCCTCCGACTGCGACTGGCCGAATGGTGGGACGGTCTGGCCGAACGCCATTTCCGTCTCAACCGGCCTCATCGAAACTGCTTGCCGGCATCCAGTTTGGAGAGACGACCAGATTTGGAGAGTCGAGTCCGCGTGTCCTAAAATTCGCAACCATGAACGTGTCGTTGTCGTTAGCGACCATCAAAGGGGGAGACATGGACACCAAGCAGACAGTTTGGACCTCGTGGAGGGCCGGACTTTCGTTGATTGCCTTCGCAGCCGCCGCATGCATGTTGGGCAACAGCGTGTGGGCTCAGGAAGGCGAGGAGGCCGCCGACGCAAGTGGGTCGGAGGAAGCAGATCCTGACGCGATCGAAGAGATCACCGTCGTGGGATCGCGAGTTCGCGGCCGGTCGGAGACTGATTCGCCCGTCCCGGTGGATGTCATTGACGGCGAGGACTTCAGGCGACAGGGCACTTCCGATCTGGACAGCCTGGTTGCGACCTTGGTGCCTTCTTACAACGTCAGCGCCGAGCCGATTTCCGACGCAGCAACGATCATGCGTCCCGCCAACCTGCGAGGACTGTCTCCTGATGCCACGCTGGTACTCGTGAACGGCAAGCGGCGCCATCGAGGTGCGGTGATCGCCCTGCTTGGATCTGGGGTCTCGGCCGGGTCGCAGGCGCCCGACCTTGCTTCCATACCCGGCATCGCGATAGAGCGTCTTGAAGTCCTGCGTGATGGAGCATCAGCACAGTACTGCTCCGACGCCATTGCCGGAATCATGAACTTCGTGCTCAAAGGCAAGAATGCCGAACGGATGTTCGAATTCAAGACCGGCTCCACCTACGAGACCGATGGTGGTGAGTACACGCTCGCCGCAAACTTCCCGGCTCCAATGGGCGAGAACGGCTGGTTGAACATCAGCATGGAGTATCGGGAAGTGGGCCCGACCGACCGAGCCGTTCAGCGATCCGACGCCCAAGATCTCATCGACGCTGGCAACGAGTTCGTCAGAACGCCTCATGCCATGGTGTGGGGAACTCCAGAGGTCAGGGGTGACTTCAAGTTGTTCGCGAACGCGGGCGTCGAACTGTCCGACGAATCCGAGTGGTACGGTTGGGGGAACCGCTCAGTAAGAAACGTCGAGGGAGGTTTCTAATTCCGAAACCCAAACACAAGGAATGGCGTCTTCAACGGCCCGAGCGACTTGCTCTTCGATCCCGGTTCCGGTGTTGTCGTGCCGTCTGGATCGCCAGGCGCCCGGTCATGCGACGAGACTGTGAAGGTCGCCAACCTGAATGCGGCACTCGGAGGGTGTGGCCCTGGCACGGTCTGGAACCCGAACACCGGCGCGGCCTTCGCCGAACAGAACGACAGCGCCAACTACGCTTCCATCATCCGCGACCTCCCTGACCATTGTTTCATGTGGCAGGAACGCCAGCCAGGCGGCTTCACCCCCCAGTTTGGCGGCGATGTTCTGGATCAGTCGATCGGAACCGGGTTCAGAGGCACGCTCGAGAACGGCTGGTTCTGGGATGCAAGCATTGTCCACGGAACGAGCGAAGCTGTCTACTTCATCAACAACACCGTCAATCCGCAGGTATGGTCTCTGATTTACGTGCAAGGCGGCGATCCGGTGACAACGCCTGTCGACTACAAGCCCGGCGCCTACGCCGAAGCCGACACGGTCTTGAACGCCGAAGTCTCGAAGCCTCTGGATATTGCCTCGTTTTACGGGGATCTCAACGTCGCGGCAGGCATTGAGTATCGCAGGGAGACCTTCACGATCATGCAAGGGGGTGTCAACTCCTGGTTCATCGACAATCGCGAGAGGGGACTTGCCTTCCAAGGCTTCTGGATTGGCTCCAACGGGTTTGCGGGCTTCCCTTTCAGCGATGCCGGAGAGAACTCGATCGCCGCCGGAGCCATGTACTTGGACCTGGAAGGGGACTTCACCGAGGCCGTCAAGCTCGGCGGGGCGTTGAGGTACGAGAACTACGATCTGTACGGGACCACAGTGGACGGCAAGGTCACGGGACGCATGGAGATATCCGATGACATGGCGATTCGGGGTGCGTTCAGCACCGGGTTTCGCGTGCCGACAGGTGGCCAGGCCAACCTCCGAAATGTCACCACTGAGTTCACCGACGGCAAGCTGGCGGACATCGCCACGTTGCCGCCAACCAACCCCGTCGCGATCCAGAAGGGCGCCCAGGAATTGATTCCCGAGACGTCCACCAACTTGACCCTCGGCCTTGCCTGGAGCTTGGACCAAGCCGACATCACGTTCGACTTCTACTCAATCCAGATCAAGGATCGAATTGCCTTCACCAGCCGGTTCGCTCTCACAGCCCAAGACATTGAGGATCTCCTGGAAGCCGGAGTTGAGGACGCCACGAGTTTCAGCTAGGTGAGATACTTCTCCAACCAACAGGACTTGGATACGGTGGGCATGGATCTGGTCGTGTC